>PKTV01000234.1 GCA_002868985.1 Desulfobacteraceae bacterium
TGTTGGTCGTCGACGAAGCGCATTGTATCTCCGAATGGGGGCATAATTTTCGACCGGAATATCTGAAACTGCCTGATTATCAAAAGGAATTCAAAATAAAACAAACGCTGTTGCTTACCGCGACCGCTACTGAGCGGGTAATTGACGACATGTGCGCTAAATTCAATATTCTTAAAGACCATGTGTTTGTTACCGGGTTTTACCGAGAGAATCTCTTTTTGCAAATAACGCCGGTAGCCGCACCTGAAAAAAAGAACTACGTGCTTCAAAGAATCCATGAAAACCTCAAAGCGTCAACTATTGTATATGTTACCCTTCAGAAAACGGCTGAAGACGTCTCGGATTTTCTTTGCGCAAATCAAATAAATGCGCACCCTTATCATGCCGGGATGGAAAACGAAAAGCGGGAACAGATTCAAAACAAATTCATGGATGGGACCTTGTCGTGTATCGTTGCAACCATCGCATTCGGAATGGGAATCGATAAAAAGGATATCCGCAGAATCATTCATTATGATTTGCCCAAATCGATTGAAAACTACAGCCAGGAAATCGGACGCTCCGGGAGAGATAAAAGGCTCGCTTTATGCGAAGTTTTAGCCAACAGGGACAATATTCATATTTTAGAGAATTTTATTTATGGCGATACTCCGGAGAAACATTCGATCGTTCAATTGCTCCGGACCATAAAAGAAAACAAGGGCTTTATCTGGGAAATCAAAGCAGTCAAGCTTTCAAATGACCTGAATATCAGAATTCTTCCCCTAAAAACATTACTGGTTTATCTTGCAATGAAAAAAATTATTCGACCCAAGTTGACCTATTTTGAGGAATATTCATTTAAATACCAAACAGCGCCGGCAAACATTATTCACAGTTTTGAAGGGGAAAGAAGGCAGTTTGTTACAGGGGTCATGAATCATTGCCATACCCGTAAAATATGGACATATGTTGATATTCAGGCAATCCTTAACAGTTATCGTACGGATCGGCAGCGGATTCTCACCGCACTGGAATACTTTGATGAGAAGGGCTGGATAGAGCTTCAATCCAGGCAGACAATGGAAGTGTACGACATTTTGACTCAGGCGTTTGATATCGAGGTCATGGCTGAAAAAATGTATGCCTTGTTTAAACAAAAGGAGGGACTTGAGATTCAAAGAATTCACAACATGGTCAGCTTTTTTGAAAGCGATGCATGTATCAGCAAACAGCTTGCCGAATATTTTGGAGAACATCTTGAAAAAGAACGCTGCGGGCATTGTTCATTTTGTAAAAGTGGAAAAGCGATTTTGCAACACACGACCGAACTAAAGCCTCTCGCCCATTTTGATTTTAAAACGATTACCGGTGAATTTATGCGAGCTGTCGGCGAGCAGTTTACCGAGGTAAATTTAACGAAGTTTTTTTGTGGTATTTATACGCCTGTCTTCTCAAAATTGAAAATAAAGAAACTGCCGTATTTCGGTATTCTTGAAAAGTATCCCTTTTTGGAAGTAAGAACCTGGATTAAGGATAATATTTTGCCTGAAAAGCGTATCCCTGGTGAAATGCTTGATGTGGATATACATCAATAATGCTGAAAAAAATCCTCAGATACGGTATAAAAATCTGCAGGATATTTTACAATACCTACCCGGGTCATTTAGCCTGGACTTGCATTGCGTTGGTTTGTTCCATTAGTTCCCCACGTGTACTGATGATAACGTCGTTCATGGGTATGCTTTGACCGGATGCTTCAAGTCCCTTTTTTACGATCATGGGTAAACCCGAACAGCACGGCACCTCCATATAGACCGTTGTGATGCTTTTGATGCCGGCGGTTTTGAAAATTTCTGCAAATTTTTCGATATATTCTTCAGCACCATCGAATTTGGGACATCCCATCATCACCACTTTCCCTTTAATAAAATCACGTTGCAGTCTCGAATAAGCAACGGCAGCACAATCTGCCAGAACCAAAAGATCCGCGCCTTTGAGAAACGGCGCTTTGGGTGGGATGAGCCGTATTTGAACCGGCCAGTGAGAGAGGGCAGATTCGCCCTCGGTTCCCATTGCGGTTGGAATCCGGGTTTCCGGATGAGATTCAATGGGAACAAA
>PKTV01000386.1 GCA_002868985.1 Desulfobacteraceae bacterium
CTCCGCTGATTTATATAATTGGCAGAATTCCTTAATTTTAGGCATTTTAGATCACTTTAGATCACTTCACACTTTTTTTAAGTTTAGATTTTTTGCCACAAAAAGCACAAAATTCACAATCGAGAAATGGAATCATCAACCCATTTGAGTGGAGGTTTATAATGAAAATAATTTTAAAAGAAACCATTGAGTCATTAGGAATAATTGGTAGTGAGATAACTGTAGCGGACGGCTATGCACGAAACTATCTTTTACCCCAAAACAAAGCTGTTCGGGCAACGCCTCAAAATCGAAAGATGATGGAGCAGGAAAGAGCCAAATTTGAGATCCAAATTGCCAAGGAAAAGGGATTGGCAGAAGAAATGGCCAAAAGACTAGAAGGTGTGGTATGCAAGATTTCAGCAAAGGTCAGTGAAGAGGATCGCCTGTATGGTTCCGTTTCAACTAGAAATATTGCAGATGCTCTTGCAAGTCAGGACATTGAGGTCGAGAAAAATATGATTTTACTCAATGAGCCCATCAAAAATATCGGTACTTACAAGATTCCTATTCGCGTTTACAGGGACGTTGAACCTGAAATTATCGTTGAAGTCATGCCGGAATAAGGTGAGTTCTTATGGCCGAAAACCCTCTTAAAATCGATAAAGACCCCTCCTTTTATCATGTTCCGCCCCAGAGCCTTGAAGCGGAAGAGTCTATTTTAAGTGCAATTCTGGTAGACAACGATACATTACTTGAAATCCTTGAAATATTGTCTCCTCAGGACTTTTACAGATCTTCGCATCAAAAAATGTTCACCGCGATAACTGAACTTTTTTCGAAAGATGAGCCAATAGATCTGGTAACGTTGACCAATATATTAAGGGAACGAGGCTGGCTGGAAGGGATCGGAGGGGCCGCATATCTTGCCAACCTCGTCGATACGGTCCCATTTGCTGTAAATGCCCAATACTATGCCAAGATTATTCATGAAAAGGCCTGTTTAAGAAGGCTTATTGAAAAATCCAATGCCATCGCCAAACGATGTTTCGAGGACCAAGGTGATGTTGAGAATGTCATTGATTTTGCTGAAACTTCCATTTTTGAGATATCAGAGAATAAGATCAAGCCGGCATTTTACCCGATTGGCAAAATAATTGAGGGTAACATTGACGCCCTTGAAGAGCGTCAGGGGAACAAGGCTCTTGTAACCGGCGTTCCCACAGGATTTACAAAACTTGACGAATTAACCGCCGGTTTACAAAAATCTGACCTTGTTATTCTCGCCGGTCGGCCTGGAATGGGAAAAACAGCTTGCGCTTTGAATATTGCAAAAAATTCGGCAGTGGATGCCAATATCCCTGTCGCCATATTCTCCCTTGAAATGTCCAAGGAACAGCTGTCATTTCGAATGCTCAGCAGTGAGGCAAGAATTGATTCATCACGTTTGAGAAGGGGATTCATAACTCAAGATGATTGGATAAAGATTACAGACGCTGCCGGATTTTTATCTCAGGCGCCGATTTTTATTGATGACTCTCCAAATATTACCGTACTGGAAATCAGGGCAAAATCACGTCGATTAAAAATGGAGAGCGATATCGGCCTTATCATCATCGATTACATCCAGCTCATGAAAGGCCGTGCATCAGCAGAGCGCCGAGACCTTGAAATTTCGGAAATCTCACGATCCCTGAAAGCCCTTGCCAAAGAGCTTGATATTCCTGTTTTGGCACTCTCTCAGTTGAACAGAAAATTGGAAGAACGGAGTGACAAACGACCACAGCTTTCAGATTTGAGAGAATCCGGAGCCCTTGAACAGGATGCTGATATCGTCGCTTTTATTTACAGAGACGAATTATATAACAAGGATGAAAACAATCCCAATAAGGGAAAAGCAGAAATAATACTCGCCAAACAGCGAAACGGACCTACCGGGATCGCGACGCTGACATTCTTGGATACGTATACCCGATTTGAAAATTACAGCCCGAGAGAATAAAAAATTCTGGCAGATAGGAATCGGGTTTGATATAATTCTTAATAAGAGGCTTCTTTGCTTAAAGCCGTACAAGTTAAAAATGCCTATCTCTGGTTAGCCAGTTGTCCGGTATTACATTA
>PKTV01000568.1 GCA_002868985.1 Desulfobacteraceae bacterium
TATGCGACACGGATCAGCATTAAATCCAACGCCATGATGCTGATGTTGATTGCTCTGGCTGCGTCAACGCTCATCTTTTTCATGGGCCACGCTATGCATCAACTCAAAATTCCCAAAAATATTGTACATCTGTTTTTCTTTACTTACCGCTATATTCATGCCATATACAGAGAGTATCTTCGTTTAAAAAACTCAATAAAAATTCGAGGGTTTATCCCCAAAACCGATCTTCACACCTACAAAACATTTGCCTATATGGTGGGGATGCTTCTGGTTCGAAGTTTTGACAGGGCTCACAGGGTCCACAACGCTATGTTGTGCCGGGGCTTCAAGGGAGATCTTTACAGTTTGAAAAAATTCTCTTTTAAAACAAATGACATCGTTTCCATTATTTTTATGACGGCGATGATCCTTATTATGGGAGTCATGGAGTGGACCCAAATCATTTAATTCTTAACCTTGAAGATATCGGTTTCAACTATACAGGCGGTCCCAAGGTTCTCGCCGACCTCGATCTACAACTCTTCAAAGGGGATCGGATCGGCCTGATGGGACCAAACGGCAGTGGAAAAACCACCCTGTTCCAAATCATCATGGGCCTTTTAAAGCCGACCTCCGGCTCAATTGAAATTTACAATACTCCTTGTAAAACGGAAAAAGACTTTATAGACGTTCGAAAAAAAATAGGTCTTCTTTTCCAGGATGCCGACGACCAGTTATTTTCACCCACGGTTTTAGAAGATGTCGCCTTCGGCCCGCTGAATCTGGGCAAGTCCCGGGATGAAGCCATGGAGATTTCCCTTAATACGTTAAATTTTTTAGGCCTTTCGGGTTTCGAGGACAGGATCACCTATAAGCTTTCCGGAGGAGAAAAGAAGCTGGTTTCACTGGCCACGGTGTTAGCCATGGAACCGGAAGTGCTCCTTCTTGATGAACCCACCAGCGGTCTTGATGAAAAAACAAAAACAACGCTCAAAAACGTCCTGTCCGGCCTCGATCTGTCGTATGTTATCATATCCCATGAAATCGATTTTCTTTCTGAAATAACCGATCATATCTATGCCATGGAAAATGGAAAGATCCTTTTTGATCAGGAGGTTCACGCACATCAGCATGTTCATGCACATCCCCATGGGGCATATGTGCATGAACATAAGTAACCTGAATGTCAAAGGGCAACGTTAACTTCTTTGAGCAAGAGCATTTTTTGAAGATCGTGGGGATCGATTTCAACCATAAATCCTTGCTTGCCGCCGTTGACGAATATTCTGTCAAGCATCATAATCGATGATTCCACACACACCGGAAACGATTTTCGTGTTCCAAAGGGGCTGATTCCTCCTACCATATATCCGGTATATTTTTCAGCTGACATTGAATCGCAGGGACTGACACGTTTTACACCGAGTTCACGGGCCAGTCGTTTGGTTGATACTTCCCGATCACCGTGCATCAGAACCAGCAGTTGCCGTCGTATATCGACTTCCATCACCAGTGTTTTAATCACTTCATGCTCAGGTACCTTTAGGACTGAAGCCGCTTGGCGCGTACCGCCATGTTCCTCATACGGATAAAGATGCGGGATAAAATCGATTTTTTCAGTCCGTAATAAGCGTACGGCCCGGGTGACAGGGTAATGTCTCAACGATGTTCACCTCATAAGACAAATTACACATAAAAAAAGGGGCCATCTTTACAGATGACCCCTTTATTAAAAACTGTGTCCGTAATATTTTACGCCAATCCCGCAACCTCTTCCTTTACCGTCACTGCGATCTTAAACAGGGCGGTTAATACCAGAAATCCGATGGCCCACACTCCGAGAGCGATAAGGATTTCGGGTAATGTCGGGACATATTCATTCACATGATGCAACGGATTCGGTACAAACCCACCTGAAATCATTCCAAGCCCCTTGTCAATCCACGTGCCGACAAAAACGGTGATACAGGCAACAATCAGAACGGTCTCGTTTTTGCGGGTGACCGGATTCACCAGCAGAATAATCGATACCACCATCAGTATCATAGATGCCCACATCCAGGGCACCAGAACACCATGTCCGTGCAGTCCCACAAACAGGTATTTTAAATGGTCCA
>PKTV01000308.1 GCA_002868985.1 Desulfobacteraceae bacterium
TATCGAAGAGTTACTCATTCAGGCCGGGATGGAGCTTTACCAGGTTGAAGACGAAGGGCACTGGTTCACCCAGAATCAAATAAATAAATTTCATCAAAAATTAAAAGAACTAACAGCCAACAAGGATATTGCTAGGGAAGCAGGAAGGTTCGCCGCAATTCCTGGAACTCTTGGAATTATGAGGCACCATCTTCTTGGCTTGGTTGGTCCCCAATATGCTTATGAATTAATAGGTAATTATGCATCAAAATTTACTAAGTCTAGTGATTTTAAATCAAAAAAACTTGGTTCTAATAAAGTTGAAATCATAGTGACACCTAAGAGCGGCGTTCAAGAGGGGGCGTATCAATGTGAAAACAGACTAGGTTTATGGGAAGCTGTAGCAACAGCATTTAATTATGATCTTCCAAAGATTGAGCATCCGGAATGTGTATTTAAGGGAGGCAAATCATGCCGATACATAATATCCTGGCAAGAATCTTACTCAGTTTTGTGGAAAAGGATTCGTAATCTTACTGGGTTAGCATTAATTTTTGCATTTATGAGCAGTTTAGGATTATTTCCTTCATGGCATATTTCAGTTGCAGCTCTTGCATTATCGGTATCAATATTTCTCGGGATAAATTTATTTGTAATCTATATTGAGAATAAAGACCTGCTAAAAGCAGTTTCTAACCTACAGGAGTCTTCAAATAATTCAATTGAGCTTATTAGCAAGAATTATGAACATGCATTGTTGATTAATGAAGTAAGCCAGGCATTGAGTAAAGAGCTTGAGTTAAATAATATCATATCAAATGTCGTAAATATTTTAGAGAAACGACTCGATTATGATCGGGGTATAATATTATTGGCTAACACGGATAGGACCCGTCTTATTTCCAAAACCGGATTTGGTTATAATCGAGCTGAGTTGAATAAGTTCATGCAAGGCAGTGGTTTTCGTTTAGACAGAGAAGGCTCAAGAGGTGTATTTGTCGTTAGTTTCCATGAGAAAAAACCCTTTTTAATAAATGATATAGATGAAATAAAAGATTCTCTTACTTCCAGGAGTTTAGAATTTGCCAAGAAGGTAGGAGCAAAATCGTTTATATGCTGCCCGATTATATATGAGGACGAATCAATAGGGGTTTTGGCAGTTGATAATATACAAACCAAAAAGCCCTTACTTCAAAGTGATATTAACATATTAATGGGTATTGCGGGCCAGATAGGCATAAGCATACACAATGCAAAATTGATTGAAGCAAGATTCAGGCAATTTCAGTCCATATTGCAGGTTCTTGCGGCTACAACTGATGCAAGAGACCCCATTACGGCAGGACATTCCACGCAAGTCACAGAATATGCGGTTGGTATTTGTAATGAGTTAGGTTTATCCTATAATTATACTGAGATGATAAGAGTCGCATCACTTTTACATGATTATGGCAAAATCGGTGTGGATGATGCTATTCTGAAAAAACCTGGCAGGTTAACGTCTGAGGAATATGAACATATTAAAACGCATGCGCCCAAAACAAAAAGCATTCTTGATCAGGTTAATTTTGAAGGAATATACACTGAAGTTCCCGAGATTGCTGGGGCACATCATGAAAAGCTGGACGGGACAGGATATCCAAATGGTTTGAAAGGCGACCAAATACATTTTGGTGCAAAAATCATTGCTTGTGCGGATGTTTTTGAAGCTTTAACATCCAAAAGGCATTATCGGGATCCCATGCCATTAGATGATGCATTTAATTATCTAGTAGAAAACATTGGGATTCATTTTGAAAGGCAGTGTGTGGAAGCATTGATAAATTTTTATAATAAAAATTTTACCGATATACCTTATGTACCCAATGGAAAATTAAGCAATTGGTTCGATTAGTTAAAACATCAAAATTATTGAATTGGCTTTTTACCTCTGCACATAATAATAGGAGTATATGTAAAGCGTCTTGGGTTCCTAAATGATTTTGCTGATTCAGCTAGAAATTCTTTATAACCACCTTTATATTGTTTAAACTTATAGTTTATTTTCTTCGGCCCTATCTCAACTTTTTTTAAAAAATTAAACTCATCTGATTTTTTTAATTCACCATAAATA
>PKTV01000509.1 GCA_002868985.1 Desulfobacteraceae bacterium
ACCAAAAAAATCCCAATGACTAAAATTCTAAAGTCCAAACAATGTGTCGTCCCGGAAGGTTTTGGTCATTGAATATTGGAATTTGAGATTTATTTATAATTTGGTGCTTGGAACTTGTGATTTTAGACACAAAACTCCAAGGCAGGGCCATCTATCTCCGACTTGGCCAGAGGATCAGATTTTTATTGTAACAAAAAATCGATAGGTATTACCTATTACTATACGCCGATTTTGCTCGTATTGAATATTCTTTGAACGTACTTAAAATAAGTTATAGTTAGTGTTTTTCAAATTTATAAAAATAATGATTTATTAAGACCTAAATAAAAATTGAGGAACGGGTTCATGAAACACATTGTATATACTGCAATAATTATTTCAGTAATGGTATTGATCAGCGTAACGCCCAATGTTAATGGAGCAGAAATCGAAGGGGTACATTTTGAAAACACCTACGCGACAGACGGGATTCGGATGAAGATCCAGGGTACGGGACTGCTTCGGTATCTCGGCATTATCAGAGCCTATGTCGGCGCGCTCTATCTGGAAGAGGAAAGTTCCATAGAAGATGTTCTTTCAGATAAACCCAAGCGCTTGGAGGTTGAGTATTTCCATGCCTTAAAAGGGGAAGATTTCGGAATTACCACAAACAAGGTGATTGCAAAAAACACGGATGCACTAACTTTGGAAAAAATTCGACCACAAATCGATTATCACAACTCACTTTATGAAGATGTCCAACCTGGAGACCGGTATTCATTGACGTATATCCCGGGAAAGGGCACAGAGCTAGCATTAAACGGAAAAACCAAGGGCATTATCAAAGGTGCTGATTTTGCGTCCGCGCTCTTTTCGATGTGGTTGGGGGAATTCCCCATGAACGAACCGTTTAAAAAGCAATTGTTGGGGTTAAAATGAAAGCTGTAGCCCGAAAATCTATTCCGTTTCATAAAAAGATTGCTTATGCTGCACCGGCTTATGCCCTTGCAGTGGTGGGAATACCGATTTATGTTTATATACCGAAGTTTTATACGGACATTATCGGGGTCAATGTTGTGTTAATGGGTTATATTCTCTTGAGTGTTCGAATTTTCGATGCCATAACAGATCCGGCCATAGGGTACATTTCCGATCGAATCAAAACGCCGTTCGGCAGAAGACGGCCGTTTATCGCAGGAGGGTCTTTCTTCGTCTCATTGTCAATGTACTTTTTATTCAATCCTCCACAAGCGTCTTCATCTTATTCTGCCCTGTGGTTTGGTATATGTATCTATGCGTTGTTTTTTTTCTGGACACTTGTCAGTGTACCTTATGAATCTTTGGGCCCTGAAATCACCTTTGATTATAACGAACGGATGTCTTTATTTGGCGTGCGGGACGGTTTTTTAATTGCCGGAACTCTCGCTGCTGCAAGTTCGCCGGCCCTGGTGGAATGGCTGTTTAATCTTTCAGAGACTGCCCAGGGAGAACGGGCTAAATTTTTCTGGATCGCGGTGATGTATGCGCCTCTCGTTGTCGTTTTTTCATGGTGGTGTGTGCTTTCCATAAAAGAGTTGCCTCACAAACGTGTAAACCGTCCTATGGGGGTTGTAAAGGGGTTACGGCAAACAGGTCGCAACCGACCGTTTGTCATTCTCCTCATTGCATACACCATAAGTGCCATTGGGAATAACCTTCCGGCCACTTTGATTCTTTTTTACGTAGAATATGTGCTACAATCTAATTTGGCAGACTTTTTTCTGATGATATATTTTGTCACCGGCATTGTTTTTCTTCCAGGATGGATTTCGATTTCACGCAAGATTGGCAAAAAAGCAGCATGGTTGACGTCCATGGCCATCAATACGGGTGCTTTTTTCGGTGTATTTTTTCTTGGACCGGGAGATACCGTGATCTACGGGGTATTGGTATTTTTATCCGGGATCGGTTTCGGTGCCACCTTGGCGATTCCATCTGCCATACAGGCCGACGTCATCGACTATGATGAATGGTTAACCGGTGAAAGGCGTGAAGGACAATATATCGGTTTGTGGTCGATTTCTAAAAAGCTTGCAGCGGCAGTCGGTGTTGGGGCCGGACTTTCAATTC
>PKTV01000411.1 GCA_002868985.1 Desulfobacteraceae bacterium
TCCAGGGTGAATTCGGGATCGGTCTTTTAAGCTTTTGGACTGTTGGCCGGAATCTCGGGATCACCTCTTGCGGAGATGATGGAAACACATATGAAATGACCATGACCAAGGATTCGCCGAATTTCACGGTTTCCAAGAAACGTATATTGATTCCTTTCAAAGGAACAGATTTGACAGTCTATCCTCTGTTACCGGGGCTTCGATCCCTTACCGGGGAGAAGATCCAGCGGTATCTTTCGGCTGAACTCAGAGATCGGATTAAAGAGACCGGAGTAAAGATCAAAGTCGTGGACAGGACAGGCCGGGCAGAGTATATCGTGGTCCCCCGTCAGTTTACCGGTCGTCTGCTCCATGGCCTCAAACCTGCCGACGGTGTACCGGGTGATATTTATTTGGAACTCTACCTCAGTGATCCCGGTTCCGTTAATCAGGTTGGATTATATCGACGCGGCACTCGTATTTTGCCGTCGATTACGGATATCGATAATTTTCAGAAGGAACCCTGGACGGCCGGTTATCTACAAGGCATTCTCGATGCAACATTTTTAAACCTCACGCCCGGAACGCGGCAAGGTGTCATTCGTGATGAGAAGTTCGATGCTTTTTGCCGTGCAATGGAGCCGGTTGAAAATCAGCTTCAGCAAATCATCGAAGAACAGCGAAAGGCTGAAGAAGAACGGTCCAGCCGGCGAATTTTACGCAAGGTTCAGCGTGCTCTTAAGGAGGCGTTTCTGCGTCTTCCTCAGGAAGAATATGATTGGTTCGATATTCAAGCCAGAAAAAGTAAAAAAAAGACAGACTCTCTTTTTTCCCTGGCATCGGAAATGGGTAGTGTTCCGGGTCTAAAAGACGGGGAAAGTGAGATACTTGAAACTGCCTCTGTATATGACGACGGCCAAGAGGGGCGCAAAGAGTTCTTTGAATATGCCGGTCCCCTGTTCAGTGTGCTGATTTCTCCAAAGTCGAGCGTTGTTCGGGTTGACAGACGCAAGAAATATCGAGCGGTTTGCCGGGATCGCTCGCGGCGAACCGTTTGGAAGGATCTGCTATATCGCTGGGAAATCATTGACGGAGAAGGTCAACTGTTGAACGACGATGCTGATTCCGCCATGTTTATTGCCCCTCCGGAGCCGGGGTTGACCAAATTGAGACTTATCGTTTGTCAGGGAGAGATCGAATGCACGGACGAGGCGTTGATTACCGTTACCGATACGCTTGTCGATCAATCCGCCATGACAGGAGGATCGCGCAAAGGACTGCCAGGCTATACGTATCGACGGGCACCCTCGGAGATGTGGCGTTCAAAATTCGATGTGGAAAAGAATGTGATTGTCATCAATAACGGTCATAGAGACTTCGTTTATGCAGGCAAGCAAAAGAGCCGCAAGCTGCGCTATATTTGTCGTCTGTTCTGCAAAGAACTGGTTTTTTGCAATTTCCCGGGCCTTCAGACGGACGAGCTTCTCGAAAGGATGATCGAACTCTCATTGTATACGGAAGATCATCTAAAATAAGCCGGGCTGAGGTCGGACCACGGTAACCATATATAATAATTGGCAAAGAGATTAAAAAATAGGCATGAAATGTTTTTAAAACCGCCTTTTTGGGGTCAAAAAGAGCTGTTTAAGGCATCTTTTCAATATCACCTAAACGGTTAGTAGGAATTTCCTGGACGCACACAAGAATATACACGAATTCAGGGAAGTCCATAATTAAGTAAAAAACCTAACAAACAAATGCAACAGGGCTGATACAATGACAGATGCCATACTTTCTTATCAACAAGAAGATCCGGTAAAACTCTAGTGCAAAATCGATATTAAAAAACTTCTTCTTGAACCAAAAGAAAGAGACCGCTTTAATATAAAATGGAAAGACTTTCTTGAATCAGATTCCTGCAACAAAGATCTATTTGACCTTAAAGGAGACCGGTTAAGTCTTGGGATCAAGTCTGCTCTTGACTCATGTCAATAGTTGGGGGGCAGGGGACAGAAACCCAAGAAAAGAGGAAAGAGCAAAGAGTAAAGGGCAGGGATTAGTGATCAGAGGTCAGGGGTCGGAGGTCGGAGGTCGGAGGTCAGGGACCA
>PKTV01000575.1 GCA_002868985.1 Desulfobacteraceae bacterium
AACCGATATAAGCCCCGACCATGAAAATATCACCGTGGGCAAAATTGAAAAGCATCAATATGCCGTATACCATGGAGTATCCCAGCGCAATCAATGCATAAAAGCTACCCCATTGCAGTGCATTTATCAGGTTTTGGAAGAAATACGTCATCTATAATTATTCCTTTTCTTTTAAAAAAAAGCGGGCTCAGAGCGCATTGCCCTGGCCCGCCCTTTTTTTAAGAAAAAACTATAATACCAGCATCGGGCTAAAATAATCTATCAGACCAAATAGTTAAAACAAATCATGGCCGTTAGAACCTGCCGTTTCACCAAAACTTAAGATTGGAAAAAGCGACGCTTTAAAGCAGTTCATTACCAATTGTCAAGTGTTTTCGAGTTGGCCGTTGACCATTGGAAATTAGATATTTCACCTCGACAAAATGTTGTCGATGATTCTTTAATAAGGGCTTACACTTAAGGGCAAACAGATTTAAAAAACTCGTATTCACCTTTATCGCTGATCTTCACGATAACAGCACATTTTATGGGATCACCATTTTCGGTAAATGTCATCTTGCCGGTAATACCGTTAAATTCTTTAACCTTGGCCATGGCATTCCGAAGACTTTGACGGTCCTTTTCTATGTTGCCTGTAATTTTGCCCATAGACTGGATGGCCGCCTGAACAATGCCCAAGGCATCCCAGGTCAACGCACCAACATCATCCGGCACATATCCGTATTTTTTGTTATAGCGATCAATAAAAGCCTTGGTTGCCCCTTTTGCACCTGCAGCAGCGTAGTGGGTGCTGAAAAAGAGCCCGTAGCAATCTTTCCCACACAGCTCAACCGTCTCCGCCGAA
Organism: Desulfobacteraceae bacterium; assembly: GCA_002868985.1. Classification (GTDB taxonomy): domain Bacteria; phylum Desulfobacterota; class Desulfobacteria; order Desulfobacterales; family UBA11574; genus UBA11574. The sequence goes on from PKTV01000575.1 coordinate 845, forward strand.
CCCCAGCTGTCACTTCCCACAATCGGCTTTTTCCATCCCAACTCATGGGCCTGCTGCACGATCAAAGCCACTTCATTATAATATTGCGGTGTAAACAACACTTCGGCGCCCGATTTTATGATCTTTGACAACTGAGAGCTAAAATCAGCATCCTTTGTTGTAAAACTTTCGAAAGCCACCACAGAGCCGGCACCGTTTACTTTTTCCCAGGCTTCTTTAAAGAACTCGGCCAACCCCTTTGGATAATCACTGGCCACATCGTATAAAACTGCGGCTTTGGTGAATCCGAATTCCTCTTTAATGAAATTGGCCAGAACCGGTCCCTGGAAAGGATCGAGGAAACAGCCTCGGAAAACAAAAGGCCGGTCATTGGTGGTATCGGGATTTGTTGACCAAGGACTGATCATCGGGGTTTTATAGTTATTGGCCACTTCTCCGGCAGGTATGGCCTGCTTGGAGGATTGAGGTCCGACAATAACCAGCACTTCGTCCTCGGTAATCATTTTGGTATTGACCTTTACGGCCGATTCCGCTTTTGATTCATTGTCCTCAATAACCAACTCTACCGGATACTTCTTTCCCCCGACCTCGAGTCCGCCGGCAGCTTTGATATCCTCAAGCCACATCTGGGCGGCAAACTTTGATCCCTCTCCCACCTTGGGAATGTCCCCGGTCATCGGAGCATTGATACCGACTTTGATCGTTTTTGTCTTGCACCAGGCAGAGGGCATAAAAACCAAACTGATCACCAGACATGAAATAATAAACAACCAACCTTTCCGCATGACTGCCTCCTTTTCTCAAGATTCGTTAAACTGTTGATTTAATAACGATAACAACATTCGTTCCCTTTGGTTAATCTGGCTGAATAACATAAGGATTATACTTTTTCAACAAAATAATATCCTGGTATTCGACACTTTTGATTTATGAATTTCATTTCTTTTGTTTTAGGTCACCGATCATTTCCTTAAGAATCGACATCACATTTCGTCCTCTTTCACGTGCAATTCGATGTGCGTCTTCAACAAACCGGGCCGCCTGTTGCTCCAACGCCTCCATTGCAGGAACGGACATATTCATCCTCTGATACTGCCAAATCAGCAGGCGAACGGCCAGACGTTTCTCCTGTTGTCGAATAAAGCCCACTAATGTTCCCCTTTTAACGATTGTAACACTTTAGCCTTTTAAAAACATTACCGCTTTAGCACTTTAATTTTGAATTTTGTGTTTTTTATGGT
>PKTV01000049.1 GCA_002868985.1 Desulfobacteraceae bacterium
CACAATTTAGAAATAAGATTCAGAATTTAATATAAAAAACCAAGTTTGAGTTTTCATAGATAAGGCCCAGGGGAGCCGTTACTCCCTGAGGCCTTTTTTATCGGCTGTGAAGGTTAACGCTAAAAATTGAGTATCTTTTTGGCACTTTCATCATTGACATCCGTGCAGTGCGGGATGCCGGTTTCTCTTGCCGTTTCCCGGTTACCGGAAAAAATATCATTACGGTCAATTTGGGTCAGTGAAAATTTCCTTGCACCCGCCATGAGCTGTTGCAGTCCGCATGCCAGCTTATCCGCCATGGTCCAGAAGGCAATGGCACCGTAAGGAATATTTTTCATTTCTTTTTTACCGACCTTTTTCTGTACGTCAAAATATGAAGTGAAAATTTCTTCGGCTCTATTACCCAATCGACTCACCGTCTTGGGCAATGTTTCCCAGTTGCCGAAAACCGCTGCTTTTCTTTCCGGGTTCAAAGCGCCTTCGATGTTTGCACCGACGAATCCGGGGATCATGATTCCACGGCCCATGCAGATGAGTTTCGTATAAGGCGCACCTAAGGCTAATCCTTTGAAAATACTGTCCTCAAGAGCAAATCCACCGGCAAATGACATATCGACGACCCTTTCGCCTTTTGCGGCCAGAAGTCTTGCATATTCATAGGCTTTGGAATGGAGATTGATTGAGGGCACTCCCCAGCTTTGCATCATATTCCAGGGACTCATACCGGTACCGCCTCCGGAACCGTCCATGGTAAGAAGATCGAGTTTTGCCTCGGTTGCAAACTTGATTGCCATTGCCAATTCTTCCATTCCATAGGAGCCGGTTTTCAAAGATATACGGTCAAAACCAAGGCTACGGAGATAATCGACACTTTTCATGAAGTCTTCACGCACTTCGGCAACCGTATCAAGGTTGGTACCCCCCAAACGACTGTGACGGGCAAAGGATTTTATCGCTCCCTCTTTAAATGCCTGCTGTACTTCTTTCCTGGTTGGATCAGGGTCGACGATATAGCCTCGATTTTTGAGGAACTGGGCATAATCCAGGCTGGTGACCTGAATTTCGCCGCCGATATCTTTGGCTCCCTGACCCCATTTCAACTCAATAATACACTTATTCCCGTATTTTTCGGCGACAAACTCGGCAACACCGTTACGGGTATCTTCAACATTCAGCTGAACGATAATTGCACCGTAGCCGTCGTGATAACGGAGATAAATATCGATGCGACGTTCCAGCTCCGGAGCACTTTTGATCTTTCCTTTCTTGGATTTGCCTGTACCAATAATCGATCGGCGATCCACACCCACGACATTTTCACCGATAACCACCGGTATGCCGATCAAGGATCCTCCTATGGCAAAAGAATCCCAGTATTTTTCGGCGATAAATGTTGAGCCAAGAGCACCGGTCATCAGCGGCATTCGAGATTTGGTTTTGGTCTTATAACCAAACTCGGTGGCAACGTTTACATTGGGAAAAATACAGTCGTCAGGGTCATTGCTCAGGCCCTTATCCAAACCCTGGGCGCCATATGCATACCCTTGGATTCGCAGGGAATTGTAAGAAACACCGACATGGGTGGTATTGTTTGCGCCAGCCGTGACAGTTCCGAAATCTCTCGGGTAAAGCAATTTACGCCCCACGAGGCTGGAAAGCCAGGTTTCACATTTGCCCATACAGTCCGCCCGGCAAAGTGTGCAAAGACCTGACTCGGCAGCATTACCTCGGTTTGTCGTTCCCAGCACGTCATTATTCTTTGAAAATCGCATCTTTAACACTCCTTTCTAACGTTAAGTTGTTACAATTAAAAATAAAAAAGGCGCCTTTTCCTTTTAAGGAAAGACGCCCTCGTCTTTTATATTAAATAAGGTTTCGCACACCGTTGTGCAAAACTTTAATTATGCTAAATTTATAGTCTAAACTTTTAGCACTACTTAATATTTTGTCAAGTATTTTTTTATTTCAAATAAAAAATAAACCTTTTATGTAATTTTGACTAAATTGATACTCGCTATATTGAAAAAATGTTTTATGCTTTTGAGTAATTTTATATCAATAAAACAAATGCTTATACC
>PKTV01000462.1 GCA_002868985.1 Desulfobacteraceae bacterium
CGGGTTGAACGCTTGATGCGGGTCAATGGGATCCGATCCAAGCGCAAACGCAAATTTAAGGTCACGACGCATTCAAAGAACAACCGGGCCGTGGCAGCTAACTTGATTCAAAGGGATTTTACCGCGTCAAAACCAAACCGATTATGGACGTCAGACATTACCTACATACGTACTCAAGAAGGTTGGTTATATCTTGCGGTTTTCCTTGATGTATGCTCGCGTCGCATTGTGGGCTGGTCCATGAGCCATCGTATCAACGATGGTCTGGTTGTTAATGCCTTCAAGCAAGCCAAGTTACAACGACAGCCATTGCCAGGTTTGATTGTTCATTCAGACCGTGGTAGTCAATACTGTAGCCGTTCTTTCAAAGAACTATTAGATTCCAACCGTTATCGGCAGAGCATGAGTTCAACTGGCAATTGCTATGAGAATGCTATAACGGAAAGTTTTTTCGCGACATTGAAAACAGAGCTTATCCATGAGAAACGTTATCGAACTCGTAACGAAGCCCGAAGGGACATTTTTAAATATATTGAAATTATTTATAATCGTAACCGTATTCATTCTGCTCTTGGAGATTTTTCCCCGAACCAGTTTGAGCTAATGAATAATTTCGCTTAACTTAGTGTCCACTTTTTGGGGGGAACTCCATTATTATGATGCTTTGATAAAATCGAAAAACGTCTTTTGTAAACGCTAATTCGGATTATTCATTGTTTTGTAATAGTGTGGTCCTTTGAAACAAATCCATTTCAAAAGGCTAAAGTGTTACATTGTTTTTATGTTTTTTTAGATGACGGTTTAAATTTCTTTTTGAAAAAGTTGATAAACGACATGACTTTTACAGAACGGTCATTTGCGCTCCTGATAAGAAGAAACAGACCCAGGCCACCCAGGGCAATATTTGGAACCCACATTCCCACCACTGGTGGATAAACACCGGCTTCTCCAAAAACAGACCCAGCCGACAACATGATGTAATAGATTAAAAAGAATACCATTCCCAACCCCAAACCTGTGGACCGTTTTGCAGATTCCGACTGAATCCCTAGCGGAACAGCCAAAATTCCAAGGGCAAGGCATGCAAAAGGAATCGAAAATTTTTTATGTAATTCAATTAATGCCGTATAATATTGCTCGTTTTTTTGGGGGAAAGTCTTCAAATACTGCCTCAAATCCCCAAAGCTCATCTCATCTTCGTCCTCGGGGCCACCCTTTGAAGCCGTAAAAGATTTTTTGAAATCAAGATTGACATCATAGCTGTCAAAGTTGATTGAGTGGGCGGATCTGTTTTCAAGATTGACCTGATTGATGGTACCTTGATAGAGTTTTAAGTGAAATAATAGCTTATCAGGTTCGGCAAACATTCTCCCTTTTGGCGCCATTACGGTGCTTACAATATTTTGTGATCGTTTATCCTCAATAAAAACATCCATGAGAATTTTTTTCTTTAAATCTATTTTGTTGATATAAAGCATGACATCCTTGAAGCTGTCATTGAAAGTCCTTTCTTTGAGTCCGGCATCGACATGAGATGCAGCGACTTGAAATGTCAGCTCCTTCATGGAAACCGTCCCCCACGGCATTCCATAAACAGTTATAAGACAGGATAAGACTGCCCCCATTACACAAAAAACAAGAACGGGGGGCATTAGACCATAGATGCTTACCCCCCCCGCTTTAAGGGCAACAAGTTCTTTATCGTTAGACAATCTAATAAACGTCAGTAAAACAGCCATCATCACTGACATGGGTATCACAAAAGAAAGAAAACGGGGAACGGAGAAGAGAAGGATTAAAAAAACGGAAATCATACTGATTTTGTAATTCACAATCAGATTTGTGATATCGAGTATCTTTGTCATCAGAAATACAAAGGTAAAGAACACTATGTTGATGATAAAAGGCAACATCATCTCTTTGAACAGATATCTATTTATAATGGAATTAATTTTCATCTTAGGCGGGATGTCTGTAACCCACTGAAAATTGTTGATTGAAGATTTATATAATAGTTTAGTCCTTTGAAACAAATCGATTTAAAAGGAGCTTCATGTATGATTAAATTTTTGGCTGGA
>PKTV01000559.1 GCA_002868985.1 Desulfobacteraceae bacterium
ATCTGCGATGTCAGAAATATTTCGCTCCATCAGGAAAGTTTCAATGCCATCGATGACATCTGTGGTTGTGTGCGGATTGATAAAATTGGCGGTTCCGATCTGAACGGCCACGGCGCCTGCGATCAAAAACTCCAGTGCATCTTTTGCGGTCATTATGCCGCCGATACCGACCACCGGAACGTTGACGGATTGTGCCACCTGCCAGACCATACGCAACGCCACCGGCTTTATGGCCGGCCCTGAAAGCCCGCCGGTGATATTGGCGATCTTTGGACGCCGGGTTTCAATATCAATTGCCATACCGGTGATGGTATTGATCAAGGAAATGGAATCCGCGCCTTCTGCTTCCACGCTTTTTGCGATTTCCGCAATGTCGGTGACATTGGGAGAAAGTTTGACCATCAGCGGTTTGGCGGTCTGTTTTCTGATCGCCCTGACAACTTCGGCGGCAGATTCCGGATAAGCGCCAAAGGCCATTCCGCCGGATTTTACATTGGGACAAGAAATGTTTACCTCGATGCCCGAAACGCCGTCAATGTCTTCCAGGCGAGCGACCAGTTCGGCATATTCTTTTGTACTTTTCCCGTAGACGTTTACAAATACCGGCGTTTCAAGACGTCTCAAAAATGGCAATTTGTCTTTCACAAATGCTGCCAACCCGACGTTTTCAAGACCGATGGCGTTTAACATGCCGCATGGTGTTTCAACGATCCTCGGCGGTGGATTTCCCCTGGAAGGTTCAAGGGACAAGCCTTTTACAACAATCGCTCCCAGGCGGTTTAAATCGATAAGTTCTTCAAACTCGCTGGCATACCCGAAAGTACCGGATGCCGTCATTACAGGATTTTTGATCTCTATCCCACCGATATCCACACGCATCTGAGGTTTTTTGCTATTCATATCAACATCCATTTATTAGTCCTTGAAAACCTGATCCTCTCCCGTAATGCGGGATCTAAGATGGGCCATGCCTGTCCCGCATTGCGGGGGAATCTTTGCTTGAAGGGTCGAACATGTTCACGGGGCATGCTCCCCCGATTCAATATCAAACCCATTTTTTATAAAATAAATATTGATAGATAGCAAGGATCTGTTTTAACATTTGCTAAGTACACGTATTCATAAATACGATCACGTGTTGAATTGACTTATTAGTAACTCAAGTTTCGCACCCCAATATTGCGAAAAGGCCTTTTAACAATCAGGCCGAAATAATTTTTTTAATTCAACCGCTTCAAGGGGCGGTCATTTGACGAGGGTATCTTATGAAAAAAATACTTGCCATTATCGGTTCGCCTCGAAAACTTGGCAATTGCGAAATCATGGCCAAGGAAATCAGCAATCAACTGTCCATTCCCCATGAGTTGAATCTGTTACGGCTTCAGGATTTCAAGATTCTTTCCTGCCGGGGATGTTACCAGTGTCTTTTCACAAAAGAGCACTGCGTTCTGGATGATGATTTAAACATTGTTTTAAAGGCCATGTTGGAGGCCGATGCATACATCGTATCAGCACCGACCTATTTTCTGGGGATCAACGCATCCCTTAAAACATTTCTCGATAGAGGGATTTCTTTTTACGCTCACATTGAAAATCTGTGGAGCAAGCCGGCTGTCGGTGTCGCGATTGCCGGCATCGAAGGCAAGGAGGGATACAGCCGTCTGGCAATCCAAAATTTTATTAAATTGATTTTTGTGGATGATAAAGACAGCCGAGTGGTTTACGGGGCTTTGCCTGGAGAGATTTTTTTGAACAATGAGAACAAACAGGCGGCCGGCAAACTGGCGTCAGCGCTTTTTGGACCCGGGGTTGAAAAAAGAGGCCCTTGTTGTCCTCAGTGCGGAGGAGATACGTTCCGGTTTTTGGACAACACGCACGTCCGCTGCATGCTGTGCAGCAATTCCGGTACCATAAGCCTACCGTCAGGAACCCCGACCTTTGAAATAACCCAAAGCCCTCACGAGTTCTTTCTCAGCAAAGAAGATGCACTCAAACACAAAGACTGGTTGCTCGGAATGAAATCCCGGTTTATCGAGTACAAGAAGGCCCTCAAAGAGATTACCCATCCCTACC
>PKTV01000471.1 GCA_002868985.1 Desulfobacteraceae bacterium
CATTGGGTTGGATCGATTTCAGAATATCCGTCATCATTAATGAATGGGATACTGAAGGGGCAGGCCCGGACGCAGATCAAACAGGCCGCACACTTCTCTTTCTCCACCCGTGCAATTGCAGCTCCGAGATTTAGCGTATCTCTGGCCAACATGGAATGGGCCCTGCTTGCCGCAGCCTGGGCCTGAGCAATACACTCACGAATGGTCTTGGGCGCATGGGCCGTACCGGCCACAAAAAATCCCGGGACCGGCAGATCTATAGGTCTGAGTTTGATATGATCTTCAAGAAAATAGTTATCAATGGTTTTCGGAATGTGGAATATCCTGCCCAAATCTTCCGTGGATTCCTCGTCGGCAATAAACCCTGTGCTTAGGCAAAGACAGTCCGCATAAACCGATACTTTTCGGTTTAATATCGGATCATTAAATGTGACTTTCACCTGCTCGTCAACGGCTTGAACTTCGGGTGGTTCATTTGCCCCATATTGAACAAAAATAACACCCTTTTCACGGGCTTTTTTATAATAATCTTCATAAAATCCATAGGTTCGCATATCTCGATACAAAACAAAGATTTTAGCCGTTGGATTGATTTCCAACATCCTGAGCGCATTTTTAACCGCAGATTGGCAACAGATACGTGAACAGTTAGGATTTTCCGAACACCGGGACCCGACACACTGAACCATTACAATATTGGTAAAATCCTTGACGTCTTCCGGATGATTTTCAAGCATCGCATCCATATCGAGTTGGGTCATGACCTTTTTATGTTCCCCCAAAAGATATTCTTTGGGTTGGTTTGGTAATGCCCCGGTGGCCAAAATGGTCACACCGTGCTCGATTTGCCTGTAAAACATCTGCGGTGCGATTTGGAACCCGGTTTTGAACAACCCCGGCATTCCTGTATGATCCACAATGAACGAATTGGTGATGACTTCAATGCGATCATGTTGTATGGTTCTGTTATTCAGATCCGTCATATAGGCTTGCACATCATCCCCTTCAATCGTCTTATGAATTTTTTTTGCAACACCTCCCAATTCGCCGGACCGTTCTGCCAGATACACCTTAAACCCCATATCTGCCATGCTTAAAGCAGCATTCATCCCTGTTACACCGCCGCCAACCACTAAAACATCTTTGTTCATTGGGAAAATATTGTCCGTAAGTGGTCGGGACAGCGCCACACTGATCGTCGCCATACGAATCAGCTCTTGGGCCTTAATGAATGCATCACCGGGTTGATCAAAGTGAACCCATGTGTCCTGATCCCGTATATTGGCGATTTCAACGAGATATTTATTGAGGCCCGCCCTGCGAAGGGCGTCCTGAAATTTGGTTTCGTGAGTTCTGGGCGAACATCCACCGATGACCACCCTATTCAGATTCTTTTCGATGATAACGTTTTCAACATGTGCCAAGGATTCCCGGCTGCACCCATGGCCGATCATTTCCGATACCTTCACTTCGGGAAGTGTTCCTGCATAATCCGCCAGTCCCTTTGCATTAATTACACCGCCGATGTTTAAACCGCAGTCACAAACAAAGACTCCGATTCTAAGAGGTTCCTGGCCAACATCGCGCTCCAATGGAAATTCTTCGACGCTTTCCGGAATTTCAGGGATCACAGGTAAATCTTTTGAAGCACAAAATGCTGCTGCACTGGCTTGGACCATGGTTTCGGGAATATCCTTTGGACTCTCGAACATCCCACAGACATAAATTCCGGGTATGGACGTGGCCACCGGGCTGAAGCTATCTGTTTTTGCAAAATGGTGTTCGTTCAACTCGATCCCCAGTTTTCCAGCCAGTTCCTGAACGTCCTTAGAAACCTTGAAGCCGGTGGAAAGCACCACCATATCGAAATCTTCGGTGGCATTGGTATTGCTGTCATGGGGCGTATAGATAATGGACAGAGACCCTGTGTCCGGATCATGGAAAACACTATGGGGGCGACTTCTCACCAGGCGAATACCGTAATCGTCTTTGGCCCGATTTAAATACAATTCATAGTCTTTACCGAACGTTCTCATGTCCATATAAAAGATGGCGGTTTCGATGG
>PKTV01000105.1 GCA_002868985.1 Desulfobacteraceae bacterium
TACATCGATCCTGACAGCATAGAAGAATATATAGCCAGGAGAGGTTATCAGGCCTTTATTCGGGCGCTAAAGGATATGGAGCCCAAAGAAATCATGCAGGCGGTTAAGGAGTCGGGGTTAAGGGGGCGCGGTGGGGGCGGCTTCCCCACAGGCATCAAATGGGAGACGTGTGCCAAGCACAATGGTGAAAGATACATCATTTGCAATGCCGATGAAGGTGATCCCGGTGCATACATGGACCGAAGCATTTTAGAAGGCGACCCACACAGTGTTCTTGAAGGCTTGTTGATTGCTGCACGGGCCATCGGTTCAAGTCAGGGGTTTTTCTATGTTCGAAATGAATATCCCCTTGCGGTGAAAAGACTGGTCACCGCTGTTAAAAGCGCGAAGAGATACGGGCTTCTTGGTGAAAATATCGCAGGATCTGATTTCAGCTTTGACGTTAAGATTTCAACCGGAGCCGGCGCTTTTGTCTGTGGTGAATCAACAGCATTAATGGCTTCTCTGGAAGGAAAGGTGGGCAGACCCAGGGCCAAATATATCCATACAGTTGAAAAAGGGTTCAGAGAGAATCCTTCAAACTTGAATAATGTGGAGACATATGCAAATGTTCCGGCGATTCTTTTAAAGGGAGCCGACAATTACGCCAAAATGGGAACAACTCACAGTAAAGGAACGAAAGTTTTCAGTCTGGTGGGTAAGGTGAAAAACACCGGACTGGTGGAAGTTCCCATGGGGATCTCCCTTAAGGAGATCGTTTTTGACATCGGCGGCGGTATCCCGAAAAAGAAAAAATTCAAAGCGGTTCAAACCGGCGGTCCTTCGGGCGGGTGCATCCCCGAGCAATTTTTAGGTCTGGGTGTTGATTTTGATGAATTAATCAAAGTCGGTTCCATGATGGGATCCGGCGGCATGATTGTTATGGACCAGGACACTTGCATGGTGGACGTGGCCCGGTATTTTGTGGATTTTTTAAAAGAGGAATCATGCGGTCAGTGCAACCCCTGCCGTGAAGGGATTACAGCCATGCTGGATATTCTGACCGATATTTGCAAAGGAAACGGAAAAGAAGGCGACATCGAGCTTTTGGAAGAGCTGGGTATGATGATCCAGAAGTTTTCCCTTTGTGGACTGGGGACCTCGGCGCCGAATCCCGTACTGACGACGATACTTTATTTTCGAGATGAATATGACGCCCACATTAAGGACAAGAAGTGCCCATCGGGCGTCTGTAAACCTTTATTTCACTATGAAATCGACGACGAGGCCTGCAACGGTTGCACCCTTTGTGCCAAACGATGCCCCGAGGAAGCCATTACAGGTGAAAAGAAAAAACCTCATCATTTAGACTTGGAAAAGTGCATAAAGTGCGGCATCTGTTACGATGCCTGTAAATTCGATGCCATACTCATCCAATAATCAAAGGATACGATAAGGTTAAAATTCATGATTACGTTTAAGCTTAACGGGAAAAAAGTTCAGGGAGAAGAAGGGCAGTATATTCTTCAAGTTGCTGAAAAATACGGGGTTGAAATTCCGACGCTGTGTCACCATAAAGCGCTCGAACCTGCCGGAATGTGCCGTTTGTGCACCGTGGAGCTTTATGACGGACGCCGAACACGCTTCGTAACCTCCTGTAATTATCCCATCTGGGAAGGAATGGAGGTTAAAACCGACACCGAAATGGTACACGAGGGCAGAAGGTTGAATGTGGAATTACTACTTGCCCGCTGTCCGGATGTCCCCATCATCAAGGAGCTTGCTGCCAAATACAACCTTAAAGAAACCCGCTTTAAGATTAAAGACGACACCTGCATCCTTTGTGGGCTGTGTACCCGTATCTGTGAAAGAATGGGCAGCAGTGCCATCAGTCTCACCGGTCGAGGGGTGGAGATGAAGGTGGACACCCCGTTTCATATCCAAACGGATGTATGTATGGCTTGCGGTGCGTGTGCCTTTGTCTGTCCAACGGGGCATATTACTGTTGATAAAATTAGAGAAAATGTAACAAAACATTCGGTTAAAAAGATACCGTCAGAATATGATGCAGGCCTCAAAGGCCGAAAACCGATCTATGTCCCATATGCTCAGGCGGTCCCCAATACACCGGCCATAGACCGGACCAAGTGCGCCCATTTTAAGACCGACGGATGTAAGATATGCGCCGATTTTTGCCCTGTTGACGCCATTGATCATTCACAAAAAGAGGAAGTTGTCGAGTTTGACGTGGGGTCCATCGTTTTGGCGCCAGGGTTTGAAGCATTCGATCCCAGCCGGTTTGATACTTATGCATATACCAGCCTGCCCAATGTGATCACTTCTCTGGAATTTGAAAGGATTCTTTCCGCCACCGGCCCTTTTTCGGGGCATCTGGTCAGACCGTCAGACCATAAGGAACCGAAAAAAATCGGCTGGTTGCAATGTGTGGGATCCAGGGACCTCAACCGTTGTGACAATGCCTACTGTAGCTCGGTCTGCTGCATGTATGCCATTAAGCAGACAGTGATCGCTACGGAGCACAGCAACGAGCCGCTCGACTGCGCGGTTTTTTACATGGATATGCGAACCCACGGCAAAGACTTTGATAAATATTATGAAAATGCAAAAAAAGCAGGGATTAGATTTGTCCGATCCAGGATTCACACCATAGATCCGGTACCTGGCAGCGATGATGTATCGGTTCGGTATATCGGGGAAGACGGCACGATCAAAGAAGAAATTTTTGACATGTTTGTTCTGTCCGTGGGCCTTGAAACCCATCAGGATGTTGCGGATCTTTCAAAGCGTATCGGCGTCGACCTTGATGAATACCTTTTTACGAAAACCGACAGTTTCCATCCCGTAGCGACTTCTGTGGAAGGAATCTATGCATGCGGTGCGTTCACCGGTCCCAAGGATATCCCCCAGTCGGTAATGGAAGCCAGTGCTTCGGCCTGTGCGGCAACAGAGCACCTGGCGTCGGCCCGCAACACCCGGACCAAGATCCTCGAGCTGCCCCCTGAAAGGGATGTTAGTGAAGAACCGCCTATAATCGGCGTATTTATATGCAACTGCGGGATTAACATCGGTGGTGTGGTGAGAGTCCCGGAAGTGGCAGAATATGCCAAAACCTTACCGAATGTGGCCTATGTAGAAGAAAACTTGTTTAGCTGCAGCCAGGATACCCAGGAAAAAATGACGGATATCATCACACAAAAAGGCCTCAATCGCGTGGTCGTGGCGGCCTGCACACCCAAGACACACGAGCCGCTGTTTCAAGAAACCCTTATCAATGCCGGCCTGAACAAATATTTATTTGAGATGGCCAACATTCGAAATCATGACTCTTGGGTTCATGCAAACGACCCGCACGCGGCCACCGAAAAAGCCAAGGATCTTGTTCGAATGGCTGTTGCAAAAACCAACCTTTTAGCACCGTTGAAGCAAACGGATCTTCCGGTATCCCATTCGGCGATGGTGATCGGCGGCGGGATTGCCGGAATGACAGCCGCTGTATCACTGGCACATCAGGGATATCCTGTGGATCTTGTAGAAAAATCAGATACTTTGGGTGGTAACGCTTTGATGCTGGGCAAAACCCATAAAGATGAAGATGTGGGATCTTTTGTCAAAGGTCTTGTAACATCAGTGGGATCGGACGACCGCATCACCGTCCATACGGGGACGAGAATTAGTAACGTAGATGGTTTTATCGGCAATTTCAAAACCGAGCTTAGAAACTCCGAATCAACCAAAACGATTGAGCACGGGGTGGCGGTTATCGCCACCGGTGCCAAAGAGTACAAGCCCGATGAATACCTTTACGGGGAACACAAGGCGGTGATGACCCACCTGGAAGTCGATGATCTGTTTAAAAATAACGATCCCCGGATCGATCAGGCTGAAAATGTCGTGTTTATCCAGTGTGTGGGATCCAGAGATGAAGACCGCCCATACTGTTCAAAAGTATGCTGCACCCATTCCGTCAAAAGTGCCATCGACTTCAAGAAAAAAAATCCCAGTGTGAATGTTGCAATTCTTTACAGGGATATTAGAACCTATGGGAAAAGGGAGGATCTCTATCGCGAGGCAAGGGATGCCGGCGTGATCTTTTCTTCTTATTCTGTCGATCAAAAGCCAGAAGTAAAGCCTGACGGCGACCAGGTCATCGTCCAGTTTACAGACCGGATACTCAACCGCAAACTGGCCGTGAAGGCCGATATTCTTTGTTTGGCATCAGCCATTGTATCCCACCGGGATCATTCGTTGGCTCAGTTATTTAAGGTACCTTTGGATTCCGACGGATGGCTCTTGGAAGCCCATCAAAAATTAAGGCCGGTGGATTTTGCCAATGACGGTATTTTTCTGTGTGGTATGGCCCATTACCCGAAACCCATCGAGGAGAGCATTGCCCAGGCACAAGCTGCTGCGGCAAGGGCTTCCACCGTACTGGCCCTGGAGAGCATTAAAGTGGGCGGTATTGTCTCAGATATTCGTGCCGAGCTGTGTTCGGGCTGCCTGGGATGCATCAATGTTTGTCCGTATGGCGCCATCGATTTTGACAATCAAAAATTTGTGGCTGAAGTCAACGCGGCCTTGTGCAAAGGGTGTGGCGCCTGTGCAGCAGTATGCCCTTCCGAGGCACCGACGCTGATGGGCTTTAACAATAATCAACTTTACGCTCAGATTAAAAGCGCATTGAGCGCTTAATCCATTGGAAAGGAGAAAAATGTGAACGAGGATAAATATGAGCCTAAAATCATAGCTTTTATGTGTAACTGGTGTGCATATGGGGCGGCGGATCTGGCAGGTGTAAGCCGACTGGCATACCCGCCCAATATTCGTCCCATCCGGGTCATGTGTTCCGCCACGGTATCGCCGCACCATATTTTGCGTGCATTTCAGAGCGGGGCCGACGGCGTCCTGGTGGGCGGGTGACATGTCGGCGACTGCCATTACCTGTATGGTAATTACATGACCATTAAACGGATGACGTTTCTTCAGGAACTTTTGGCTTTTATGGGATTAGAAGGCCGGTTACATTTAGACTGGATATCTTCGGCCGAAGCCCAGAAATTTGTTCAAGTAGTCACCAGTTTTACGAATAAAATACAGTCATTGGGCCCCAGCCCTCTGTCCGGCGACTTTGACATGTCCGCTGTTGTGAGTTTATCGGAAGCGTCGCAGGAAACGCTGACTGCGGAGGGAGGATGATATGCAAGAACAAGTGAGAGAGTGGCTTGAACAGGGCAAGGTGGACATCTTCTTGGGATATAAAAAAATTCAGGGACACCCCTTGCCCCATTGCTTTACCAAGGACAATCTGGATGAAACTGACGATTTGATCGCCGGCAAGGCCCGGTATTCTTTGGAAAAGATGGCAACAAAGATCGCTGCAGAACATCCGGAACTGAAAATAGGACTTTTGGTTCGAGATTGCAATCAGAGAGCTTTGAATGTTCTTTATGTCTGGAATCAGTTGAAACCGGACAATATAGAGACATTAAGCGTCAATTGCTGTCCCTCCAAACTCAAAGAGCATGGGGATTGTTCCTATCTCGAGCCTGAAAAGGCAGCGCCTTTGAAAATGATGATCGGTATAGACAATAACATGGATGTTAAAACGGCTGAGGAATTCAGTCAGGAAGACCGATATAACCGGTGGATGTATGAGTTACAGAAATGCCTCAAATGTTACGGATGCCGTGATATCTGTCCGGTTTGTTTTTGTAAGGAATGTAGTCTTGAGCATAAGGACTTGATCGCCACCGGCAGTATTCCGCCGGAAATTCCGATTTTTCATCTGGTTCGGGCGGTTCATATGGGGGGGCGTTGTATCGACTGCGGACTTTGCGAGGACGCCTGCCCGGTGGATATTTCCTTACGCCTGCTTTACCGAAAAGTTAACGATATCGTGTCTGATGTATTTGATTATAAAACTGGAACCAGCGCAGACCAGTCACCGTTTAATATGCTGGGAGAAGAAGTCACGCTGGAACCGAAACCAATCTAAGGATTGAAGATTAAAAATTGATAAAGACAGTTGTCAATATTCAATGAAAAATCTCCAAATAATATTAAGGAGCGATAAGTATGGATTTTAAAATCATTCCTTCAACATGTTCATATTGCGGTACCGGTTGCGGTGTTCTTTTCCAGGTGATGGACGGCCGGCTAATCGATACACTGCCCATGAAAACCCATCCGGTTAATGAGGGCAAATTGTGCATCAAGGGCTGGAATCTCCACGAACATGTGGTTAGCGACAAGCGCTTGACCTCACCTATGCTGAAGATAAACGGCCAGTTGCAGGAAGCCTCCTGGGATGACGCCATCCAGACCACCGCCGACAAACTGAAGGCCATTATTGAGGCCCACGGCCCGGATAGCGTCGGTGTACTGGCTTCCGCTAAAATTACCAATGAAGAAAATTACCTGGTTCAAAAATTTGCCAGAGCAGTGATCGGGACCAACAATGTGGATCACTGTGCCCGGCTCTGACATTCTTCCACTGTGGTCGGTCTGGCCGCAGCATTTGGAAGTGGCGCCATGACCAATTCCATCGCCGAAATTGAGGATTCGGCCTGTATCTTTATCACAGGTTCGAACACATCCGCGTGTCATCCGCTGATTGCCCGGCGTGTCTTCAGGGCCAAGGAAAAAGGGGCCAAGTTGATTGTGGCCGATCCCAGAAATATCCAGCTGTCCCGTTTCGCCGATGTCGCCGTGACCCAGCGTCTTGGCAGCGATGTGGCCATGCTCAACGGTATGATGCATATCATTCTTAAAAATGGCTGGCATGCCAAACCCTATATCGAGGAAAGGTGCGAAGAATTCGACGCTTTCAGAGCGGTTGTCGAAACCTATACGCCGGACAAGGTCGAAACCATCACCGGCATTGCTCAAGCGGACCTGGAAAAAATGGCCGAGCTTTATGCCACCAACTCACCGGCGTCTCTTCTCTATGCCATGGGAATTACCCAGCACACCACCGGCGTGGACAATGTAAAATCCTGCTGTAATCTGGCCATGCTTTGCGGGAATGTCGGGGTAAAAAGCGGTGGTGTGAATCCCCTAAGAGGTCAGAACAATGTTCAGGGTGCCTGTGACATGGGGGGCTTGCCTAATGTTTTCCCGGCCTATCAGCCGGTAGCGGTTGAGGCCAACAATGAAAAATTTGCCAAAATCTGGGGCAAAGCGTTGCCCGACAAGATTGGCTACACGATTACCGATATGGTGCAGGCCATGATCGACGGCAAACTCAAAGCGCTATATGTGGTCGGCGAGAACCCGATGCTGAGCGATCCCGATCAACACCACCTTTTAAAGGCTCTGGAAAAACTTGACCTGCTGATTTGTCAGGACATTTTTCTTACCGAAACCGCAGAAAAAGCGGATGTGGTTTTTGCTGCGGTTTCGGTGGCCGAAAAGGACGGCACGTTTACCAATACCGAACGCCGCTGCATGCGAGTCCATAAAGCCATTGAACCCATCGGAAATGCAATGGACGACTGGCAAATCACCTCAAAACTGTCCACCGCCATGGGCTATGAGATGAATTATACAGATCCGGAAGCCATTTTCAAGGAAGTAACTACCGTAACCCCGAGTTACGCCGGCATGACGTATGGCAGGCTGGGACTGAACGGATTGCAGTGGCCCTGCCCGAACGCTGAGCATCCGGGAACCCAGTTTTTACATGCCGCTCAATTTACCAGAGGCAAAGGCCTGTTTCATGCCATCGAGTATCTCGATCCGGCCGAGATGCCTGACAATGAGTATCCATACTTTCTTACCACCGGCCGCATGTTCGCCCATTATCATACCGGTACGATGACCCGGGCTTCTGGGCATCTTGATACCGAACAAAAAACCGGATATGTGGAAATTCATCCTGAAGATGCCGCGAACCTGTCGGTGAAGGAAGGGGATACCGTCAAGCTGGCCACTCGCAGGGGCGAAATTGAGGTGCCGGCCAGGATAAGTAAAAAGGTAAAGCCCGGTCTGTTGTTTGTACCGTTTCATTTTGCCGAAAATTCGGCCAATGTTTTAACGAATTCGGCTTTTGATCCTGCTGCCAAAATTCCGGAATATAAGGTCTGTGCGGTAAAAATCGAAAAAGCCGCCTAATTTAAGCGGACAGTCTGTTTTTTAAAAAAGGCCTTTGAAAAATTAACCATTTTTCAAAGGCCTTTTAAATTTGAAAGCGGGGTTTATGTGTCGAACTTGTCCCCGGCTTTTAGGCCTTTTTCAGCGGCAAATTCAGCCGCCGCCATTTTTCCGCTTTTTACCGGTCTGACCTTGCCCACAATTAGTCTTCCCCCTGAAAGGGCGATATGAATCCCTTTATCGTCAACATTCAATATGGTCCCCGGAGCATCAGCTATGGATTCCTCGATTTGTTTCGCGCCGTAAAAACGAACCTTTTCACCTCTTAACATTGCAAAAGCACCGGGTTGAGGATCACAGCCGCGAATCAGGTTGTAAAGCTCGTCTGC
This sequence comes from Desulfobacteraceae bacterium, assembly GCA_002868985.1. Lineage (GTDB taxonomy): Bacteria > Desulfobacterota > Desulfobacteria > Desulfobacterales > UBA11574 > UBA11574. The sequence goes on from PKTV01000105.1 coordinate 8,478, forward strand.
CGGTGTGTTCCAATCGATACCCGCCACCTTGTCATCGCAAGGGGGTTCATAGGTGGCACCGGCTTCATCCTGAGGAATTTTGGGTGCGTTGCCTGCCTTTATGAGGTCGATGGATTCTAAAATGGCATCAACGCCCATGGGAAAGAGATGGTTGAAATAGAGCGAACCGGTGGTGTCATCCGGACCGATGGCGATTTCCTTTTGAAGAAGAATGGGCCCTGTATCGATACCGCCGTCCGGCCAGAAGATGTTCAGCCCGGTTTTGCTGTCGCCCATGATTACGGCCCAGTTAATGGCACTGGCACCCCGATGGCGCGGCAAAAGGGATGGATGATAATTGATGGTACCGTGGGTGGGAACATCAAAAAATCGTTCCGGGATAATATCCGTGACAAACGCCATAACGGTAAGGTCTGGTTTCAGGTCCGTGTACTCGGCAAAAACCGCGTCATCTTTATACGTTTGGGGCTGAAAAACGTCGATGTTTTTAGACATCGCCGTGTCTTTGAGCGGATCGGTCCGGCCGCCCGGCCTGTCCGGTGGTGCATAAACCGCTACGATGTTTTCGTTCCGCTCCAGCAGACCTTCCAGTACCTTTGCTCCAAATGCTGCCTGGCCAATCAGTATGATACGCATGCTTCACCTCCTGGGATTATGGGGTAACAAGTTATAATGATTGCTATGCTTTTATCTATAATCACCAATGAAAGATCTAAATCGAGGAATAATATCTTTTGATTAATACGGCAATTTGTGTAGTATATCCACTTTTTCATATTTTTTTCATTATCGACGGTAAAATGGATATTAAAACAAAACAGGAAAAAATAAAAGACATCTATAATGATTTTATAATACGAGCACAACCGTTTACGGTAAATGCTGTCTGCAAAACGGGTTGTTCCTTTTGCTGCATCCATTTTGGTCATGTGGATATCATCACCCTGGAAGGATTCATCATTTTAGAATGGATGGAAACCCTCAGCAAGTCTGATCAGATCGACCTTTGCAAAAAACTTGTCAAAAATATGAAAAAGAAGAAAAAACGGTCTGTTGCACGATGTCCGTTTCTGAGCAAGGATAATACTTGTCGGATTTACGACATCCGACCCTTCAGCTGTCGGCAGCTCTATTCTCTGGAAACCTGCACCGCTAAAGGACCCGTGGTTCATCGAAAATCCGTGGAGATGGCCAAAATGACCGTCAAAAAGCTCCAGCATCTGGATGCAACCGGATATTCAGGGCACCTCAGTTACATTCTTCATCTGATCTCTACGCCCGATTTCAAAAAACTCTATCAAACAGGCGGATTCGATCCTGCCAAAATCATGTCCTTCGGAAAAAGATACGGTATTGTTATCAATCGTAGGGTATCTGACAAAGGCTATACAAAATAAACAGAAATCCTAACCTGGGCTCGAAACACTGTCGTAAGACAAAACCCTCCCTTTAGATTGGGGAAGGCTTCACATCCAGATATTCCATCACGTATTTTATCTGTTTTATCGTCGTGCCTGGACGCATCAAAGTACAATGGGTTACCGATTTGGACCTCTTTAGTTCTTTGCGCGTTGTGAATATGATTCGGTTTTCCTTTTTAGATATTTTTATGATATCTTTTTGGGTGTAAGATGGATTGAAATCGATATCAAATCCTAACATCCGCATCGGTTCAACTATTTTTTCCATATGGATATCCGCTATAAATTGAATTCGTCGAAGCGGAACCCTTCTGAGCTGCGTCACATTTTGAATGTTGAGACGCTCGAAAACAGGATATACACTAACACGATCGCCGTCTTGAAAAATGGTATTAAAATCTACCGATTTCCCATTGATTAAAACCAGATCGACTTTTGTTGGCGGAACCCCACATTCTTCGATGATATCTTTTATCGATTTTCTCCCGTTGAACTCGGCTTCAAAATCGACTTTGTTCCTGTGCTTCGGCAGGAATTCATTCAATTCTTCATAAAATCGGAATGTTCCTGTTGGCATGGGTGATACTTTCTCATACTATTCTTTTGCTAAAGCCTGATCCTTCGGAACAGAGTTCTTTACCTTGCTGCTGTCTATTTAGTGACCGAATGAAAACTAGGATTTTTCGTTCAGGCACTATTTAAGTGCAGCAATAATCGCCCTCATAAAATCCGGAAGATCGTCCGGCGTTCGGCTGGTGATGAGATTGCCGTCCACCACCACGGATTCATCCATCCACAGAGCCCCGGCGTGAACCATATCGTCTTTTATGGCGAAAAATGACGTTGTCTTTCGGCCATCCAGAATATTGGCCGAGGCCAGCATCCAACCGGCGTGGCAAATGGCGGCGACGACTTTTCCGGCATTGAAGAGATCTTTAACGATCTGAACCATGGCCGGATAGCGGCGCATCATATCCGGCGCATATCCTCCGGGAATAATAACCCCGTCATAGTCTCCGGCAGACACCTGATCCGCATTGATATCCGGACGAACTTGGGTGCCGGGTTTACCGGTAAATTCTTCGGTTCTCCCGGAGCCGACAACCGTCACCTGGGCTCCGGCTTCTTTCAGTCGATAAAAGGGATACCAGAATTCAAAAACATTAAACATTTCTTCCACCAGGATAATGACCTTTTTATCTTCAAGTTCCATAGTAAGCTCCTTCAGTCTTGTTCAAAATAGACATTGACTTATTATCTATTAACCTTAAATTGTTGGAATTTTATATGACAATTTCAAGAGAACCTTGGAGTAATGAATAAAGCAAAATTTCCAATACTCCAGCACTCCAATATTCCAATAATATCAAATCTTCGTATTTAGCGATTTCTTATCAAATGACAAATTAATGGATTTAACATTATTTTGGGCACCAATGATCCTCCTTAGGGTATTCGCTCAACTTTGAGCGTATTGGTGCGACCGCTTTTTCCATGAGGCGGTGTGCCGGCAATAATGACAATTGTGTCTCCGGATTCGGCAAGACCGAAACGCTGCACCTCGCTGACGGCAACTTCAACCATATTGTCTGTTTCTTTTATTGCTTCGATTAAAGCGCTCTCCACACCCCAGGTTAAAGCCAGTCGACGCTGAACCTGAGACGTTGCCGAAAATGACAGTACGGGCCGATGGGGTCGATGACAGGCCACCCGACAGGCGGTCAAACCGGAGGCGGTGTAAGCTACAATCGCTGTGGCTGATAAAGATTCAGCCACTAAATTACCGGCATATGCAACCGTTGGCTCAATTTCTTGAGGTGGGGTAAACATTAAAGGGCCGGATAACTTTCCCTGAAACCAGGCGTTCTCTGTGGAAACGGCAATCTTTGACATGATGGAAACGGTTTCAATGGGATGCCGGCCGATGGCTGTTTCGGCTGACAGCATCAGTGCGTCTGTGCCGTCTAAGATCGCATTGGCCACATCGGCAACCTCAGCGCGGGTGGGCTTATGCATGTTAATCATGGACTCGAGCATCTGGGTGGCGGTTATCACCGGAACCGCGGCTTTTCGGCAAACGTCAATAATGCACTTTTGTGCAATGGGTACTTCCTGCAAACTCATTTCCAGAGCCAGATCACCCCGGGCCACCATAACGCCCCAGGCTTCGTGTGAAATAGCCTCAATATCATCCAAAGCGTTTTGTCGCTCAATTTTGGCAATAACAGAAATATTTGATCTTTTTTGGTTCAGATAATCCTTTAACTGACGGACATCTTCAGCAGATTGAACAAAAGAAAGCGCCAGAAAATCAAAATCCTGGGAAATGGCAAAATCGATATCCGCATAGTCTTTTTGAGTAATTGACGGAAGGTTGACCCGTAATCCCGGCAGGTTGATGCCCCGGTGGCTTGACAGCGCACCACCTTTTAGTATTCGGCACCA
>PKTV01000142.1 GCA_002868985.1 Desulfobacteraceae bacterium
AGAACTTCTGCAATGTCTTCGGCATCCACCTCTTCTTTGAGCATTTTGCTCTTTTCTTGAAGTTGCGCCAGTTTCTCGTTGGCCTCGTTCAACCGGACTTTTAGGTCTGAAGATTTCCCGTATCGAATCTCCGCGACCTTTGCCAGGTCCCCTTCCCTTTCGGCCTGCTGTTCTTCGATACCCAGCTGCTCCTGCTGCTCTTTGATGGTTCTTATGGTTTGGATGAGATCCTTTTCATTCTGCCAGTGAACTTTCAATTCAAGGATGTCATCCTTCATGTTGCCGATTTCCGACTCCAGTTTTGAAAGACGTTCTTTGGATGCAGGATCCGATTCCTTTTTCAACGCTTCCCGTTCGATTTCAGCCTGGGTAATCTTACGCTGAATTTCATCGATTTCCACAGGCATACTGTCGATTTCTATCCGGAGCTTTGAGGCGCACTCATCAATGAGATCAATGGCCTTGTCCGGCAGAAACCGATCGGAGATATAACGGTGAGAGAGGGTTGCGGCAGCGACGATGGCCGAGTCCTTGATCCGAACCCCATGATGGACCTCATATTTTTCCTTGAGGCCCCGAAGGATCGATATGGTATCTTCTACGGTGGGTTCGAGCACCATCACCGGTTGAAAACGTCTTTCCAGGGCCGCATCTTTCTCAATGTATTTTCGATACTCATTCAACGTCGTGGCACCCACACACCGCAACGTTCCCCTTGCAAGGGCCGGCTTGAGCATGTTGGATGCGTCCATGGCACCTTCACTGGCGCCGGCGCCCACCAGGGTGTGAAGTTCATCGATGAAAAGAATGACTTCGCCCTCTGCTTTTTCAACCTCTTTTAGAACCGCCTTTAGACGATCTTCAAATTCTCCCCGATATTTTGCACCGGCAATGAGTGCCCCCATATCCAGGGAAACAAGCCGCCGGTTTTTAAGGGTCTCAGAGACATCACCGGCAACAATGCGTTGGGCCAAACCCTCAACAATGGCGGTTTTGCCAACTCCGGGTTCGCCGATAAGAACAGGGTTGTTTTTGGTTCGTCTGGAGAGCACCTGAACAATTCGCCGGATCTCGTCATCACGCCCGATCACCGGGTCGAGCTTTCCCAAACGGGCCAGGTCGGTGAGATTGCGACTGAACTTGTCCAGGGCCTGATATTTTTCTTCAGGATTTGGATCTGTAATACGCTGGGAGCCGCGAATATCCATGAGAACTTTTAAAATCGACTCTCTGGTGATTCCCTTTTCCTTTAGAATTCCAGAAGCTTTACCTGATTTCTCATCTGATATGGCCAGAAGGATATGCTCGATGCTGACATACTGATCTTTCATTTTAGCAGCTTCTGAAAACGCCGCGTCGAGAACATGTTTGGACCTGGGAGAAATATAGGCATCACCCACTGCACTTCCGCTGACTTTCGGTAATTTGTCAATGGTATTTGACAGTTCGCGGGAAACATCATTTGTGGAAACACCCAGCTTATTCAGCATGGCCCGGGCAATGCCTTCGGGTTCTTTGAGCATGGTCGAGAGCAGATGCTCAGGCTCGATCTGCTGGTGGTTATAAGATGAAGCCAGCGATTGTGCATTTTGAATGAGTTCCTGTGATTTTATGGTAAATTTGTCAAAACGCATTCATTCCTCCTTATGATTTTGCCTTTAAATTTTTTCCGGCCTGCTGCGCTTTATTTGAGGTTTTATAAATTACGGATACGACACATAACCTCCTATTTTCAAGTGCTAAAAAAATAAACATTGACTGTTTAATGTCAAACCATCTAAAGATAAGATTTTTTATAAATTCAACCAGATTTTACAAATTTGGTGATTTACGTTTTTTGGGAGCATTTAATTTGCTGGGAACCATCGTCAATACCTTGGCCATCATTGCGGGCAGCCTATTGGGAATCGTCTTTAGGGGCGGCATCCCCAATAAATATCAGGGTACGATCATGCAGGCCATCAGCCTTGCCGTCATACTGATCGGCCTTAAAATGGCGTTTAAAACCGATGCCGTATTGTTGGTCATTTTCAGCCTGGTCATTGGAAGTATCTTCG
>PKTV01000088.1 GCA_002868985.1 Desulfobacteraceae bacterium
ACCAAAAAAGACTACCAGCAGATGATTAAGGACAGAAATCTAGAAGAAGAAATGGACCTCTATTGCAAGCAGTGGCATTTTTTTGAAAACAGGGTCTTTGAAGAAAACCTTTATGATGTTCCACACGATGCACTCGTAATTCTGGGTGCCTTTGGACATGGCGTCATTCGAAACTTTGTTTTTGGAAGTAAGATGGAGAAGATACAATCCACGATTTCCAACAACCTGTTAATCGCAGGGCCTAATTACACGACAATTCGTTAATTCTCAATTGAGCGTAAACAAAATACTGACAAATATAAAAAAGAAAACATACATACAGGCTTTTACGCTGTTATAAATTGGTTGAGATAAAACGGGTATAGAAGAGTTGTCGTCAGATGTTTATTTCATTATTTTGTTTATCCTACAGAAAAGCCGATGATCCCCCATCTCTTTTGTTATCAAGAACTCGCAGTAGGCGACTACGGCTTCGCCCTTGATGCCGCAGATATGGAGCATCCTCGACTTTCGCTCAATTGAGATAAAATATGACAAAAAACCATATTCTTGTTATCCATCACGGCGCACTGGGTGATGTTGTCTCCACCTTCCCGGCACTTTTAAGACTTAAAAAATCATACGGTTCCATAGCAATTATCTGTCAAAGCAGCATTGGACAACTTGCCGAGGAACTCGATATTGTAGATAAATGGTTTCCATTAGAGGCTGCAGCCTTTGCAACCCTCTATTCGAGTCATATCGATCCGATTGTAAAAAATATTCTGCTTTCTTATCGTAAAATCATTCTTTTTTCCCGTTCCCGTCCGCTTGAAAAGACGCTGCTTTCAATTTCGGAAAATGAAGTTTATCGTATACCACCCCGCCCGGATTTGGGTGAAAAAATCCATGTCACTCGACACATTTTGTCAAATATTGTCAGAGAAAGGTTGCTTGAAGAATCTGATAAAAACACCCGTATGATGTTGTCTTTATCCGTTTATTCGGATCGGAGAACCCCTCAATACGACCCGTCAAAAATTATTATCCATCCCGGATCCGGAAGCCGAAAAAAATGCTGGCCCATTTCCAATTTTGTCAAAGTTGCTTCGTCAATCGACGCAAACGGCAAACAGCCGGAGTTTATTCTCGGCCCCGCAGAATATGATTTGTACGACATTTTGCTGCAGTCCAAAAGGCTCAACGCAAAGGTTCATAAAATAGAAAGGTTGACGGAACTGACCGGACTGCTCAAAACCGGCGGCGGTTTTATTGGAAATGATTCCGGAGTCAGCCATCTTGCAGCATTTATAGGCCTTCCTACGGTTGCCGTTTTCGGTCCTTCTTATCCTGAAATATGGAAACCGATGGGTCGAGCCGTAAACGTTGTTCGACCTGACGTTGACTGCAGTCCCTGTTTTGAAACAGGAACGGTTGGATGTGAAGACATGGAATGTTTTAACGGAATAACTCAAGAAGATGTTTTGGCGGCGTTTTACGGGCTGGTGCGCTGAGACGGTATTTATTAGTCCTGAAAAACCTGGTCTTTTGGGTTAGATCAGAGGCCTATGGCTCTGCCGAAATTAATTGATACAAAATTAGAAGCACGAAATCCGAAAGACGAAACAAACTCTAATGACCAAAATTTTAATATTCAAAACAAATTCACCGTTATGAAATGAATACGTTCTTGATTGTTTCGAGCATTTGAGCATTCGAATTTCGGATTTAATCCGTTCAACAGTAAAATATCCCCTTCCATGGGTAACCCAAAGATTGGACAAAAGGGGGCGTTTTTCAAAGGTTTCAACGATCTTTTAGGCAATCATATACATCTTTAATCATCTCTTCTGAAATTTTAGACAGTGCCTGACTCATGGCTTCGGCCACTGCTCTCGGCTTTTTCTGCTGACATACTTCTGCTTTCCGATAGGTTTTCTGATATAAAATCCTATTTTTGATATCATTTTTGTTTTTCTCGGTTAAAATAATGCTGACCGTAAGGATTGCTTTCCATTCATTTTGAGTATCCCATTCGAAAAATTCATCTACCGTCCCTTCAATCATATGCGAAGACGAAAATCGACTGCCAGGTTCTAACACAGCTTTAAAAAGGCCTGAATTTTTGATGTCACGGTTTAGCAGCGTGGTTACGATAGCCCCGGGGTTGGGCTGCCATCTATAATAAACATATGTATCTCTTTTAAAAGATCGATCCCTGTAAATGATTTGACTGGTATTATATGGTGGTGCCACTGTGAAACGGTCCATTCGGATGACATGGGGCAAAGGACTTAAGGTTTTCATTTGTGGAGGAGGATATTCCAGCGTATAGTACTCGATTTTATTTACCGGTTGTTTCAGACTCACGCAAGCCCCAAAGAGTATGGGAAGACTGATAAATATGAGAAATAAAAGATAGATTTTATTGAACCATTTCATAAAACTGTTTTTACCTTTCGCCGTCGGTCTGATCCACTATTCTTGGAGCCGGCGGTTCTCCAAACATGACTTGAGACGGATGATCAGCAACAATCTCGATTAATCTGTTCAGGTTTTCACTTGCCTTTTCCAAATTTTGGGTAATGATTAAAATTTGTCCCTTGAGTTGTGATATTGAATCGTCTGTTTTGTCCGTCAGAAAATTACCTTTCTTTAAAAGTGTGTTGGCATTTTCCATGGATAGTCTAAAATCTTCAATGGCGGTTTTAATGCTCTGTTCCTTTTCAACGGTGATTCCTTCCATTCGAAGAATGGTGTTTTCAACATGATTCATGCTGTTGCTGGTTTTATCCATTATGTCATTAAGAGATTGACCGGCTTCGTCCGCAGATGCCATGATGCTGTCCCATCTTTTATCCTCCAAAATTTGACCGGCACGATCAATCGATTTTTCAATTTTTTCAGAAATATCTTTTACATTGGCATGGGCTGTCACCTGCTCTATACTTTGGAGCGTCAATTGAATTTTTTCAGAGATTTTTTCTAAATCCATTGCCCTGATCTGGTTAAGTGCGTCATCTATGCTATGTAACATTTTGGAGATATTAGATGGTTTTGAGGCGACGATGGGATATTCCGAAGGGAAACTTAAAGGTGGTGAAAGATCAGGTGCACCATTTGTCTTGCGATCCAGTTCTACAAACATACTTCCGGTAATCCCAACGGATTTCAACTGAGCAAAGATATTGTTGTCAAGTTTTTGATCGGACTCGATTTTTAATACGACTTGTATCAAATTTGCGTCAGGGGCAACAACAATACGTTCCACCCGGCCAACGGATACACCCCGGTATTTTACCGGGGAATCCGCATCCAATCCCTGAACGGACTCATTAAAATAGGTCGCGTAATAGTGACCCTTTTTAAAATATCGTGACATGCCCAACCATATGACGGCTAGAAAAATCATGCCAATGCCACAGGTCACAAATAATCCAAGGGCAAATTTAGTTTTTTGAGAGGCCATTAAGATATCCTTACAAAAGCGGTATTAAACCTTTCAGGTTCTTTTTTTTAATTTTCTGACTTACGGTTGAAAAAGTTCCTAACAAATAGATTTTCGCTATGATCTTTCAGATGCTCGGGATTACCTTCGGCGATGATCCCTTTGGTTTGTTTGTCCAGCATGATGACCCTGTGCGCTACATTAAAAATGCTTTGAAGTTCGTGTGTTACGATTACCATTGTCGTCCCGAGACTCTTGTTGAGATGTATAATAAGGTTGTCGAGTTCGACAGATGTTACTGGATCGAGTCCGGCAGAAGGCTCGTCGAAAAATAGAATTTTAGGGTTAAGGGCCATTGCTCTTGCCAATCCTGCCCGCTTTCTCATTCCTCCACTGATTTCAGACGGTAAATGGTTTTCATACCCTTTTAGATTCACCATATTTAGCTTCATTTTGACCAGTGTATCCACTGATCTTTGAGGCAAGTCGGTGTATTCTTTTATAGGAAGAGACACATTCTCAGCAATTGTCATTGAGCCGAAAAGGGCTGTGCTCTGGTAGAGGACGCCGATTTTTCTCAAAATATTTTTAAATGCTGTCTCATCACAGTTGGATAGTTCTTCCCCATCAATGTTTATCTGGCCGGATAGAGGGGGTATTAGTCCAATCAGGTGTTTCAGTAATGTGCTTTTTCCGCACCCACTTCCCCCTAAAACAATAAATATTTCTCCCTCCAGAACATCAAATGATATATTTTCAAGGATAATATCGGTTCCATAGCCGACAGTAAGATCTCGGACTTGGATTATTTTATGTTTTTCCAAATTGTCATCTCCACGTTATTAAATACCGATTATGAAATACATATGGTATAGAGTAGCTAAATCAGCTCAAGTACGTCAATATAACCGCAAAAATTGAATCAAAAGCGATGATCAAAAAAATACTGCTGACAACGGCAGAGGTTGTCGCATGGCCCACAGCGGCCGCCCCGCCTTTAACGCGAAAGCCCCTTAAACACCCAATCCAGGATATAAGCAGTGCAAAAACACCGCTTTTGAAGATTCCCAAAAGGATGTCAAAAAGGCTCAAGGTCTTAAGCGTTTGTAAAATGTATGCGTTTGCTGTCAAATCCAGCATGAAGACACCCACCGTCATCCCTCCCAATATGGCAAAGACGTCGGAAAATAAGGTCAGGATGGGAACCACAAGAACAGAAGCCATGATCTTGGGAACGACCAGATACCGTGTAGGGTCAAATCCCATGGTAAAAAGAGCGTCGACTTCTTCGGATATCTTCATTGTACCTATCTCTGAGGCAAATGCTGAACCGGATCGTCCAGCGACAACAATTGCCGTCATAATGGGACCTAATTCTCGAGTCATCGCCAGACTTACCAGTGAAGCCACATAAATATTAGCACCAAACATCTGGAGTTGAATTGATGACATAAAGGCCATGATGAGGCCCATCATAAAACTGATCATTCCCACAATCGGAACGGCATCAACCCCTGTTTTTTGCATGTAAAGAAACGTGTTGTCCATCCGCAATGTTTTAGGATGAAGAATGGAATAAACAAATGCCAGACAGACAGATCCCACAAATGAAATCTGATATTTAACCTCTGTTGCAAACTTTAGAATAGCATCTCCAAACCTGATAAACATAGAAGGAGGGCGAACTTTGATCAATGGAGGTGTTTCAGCCAAAGCGCCTGAATTGAGAATAAAAAGCACTTCTTCTCTAGCGTTTTTTAAATTAAATTGACCTTTTGCAGCGGTCATCATATCTTTTAATTCAACAAGCACGAGCGCCCCGAAATCATCCAGGTAAGTCACCTTTTTAAGATCTATGGTTAGTGAAACAGGTTTCCGATCTTTTATCAGCGAGCCAAACAATTCGATCATTTGAGAGGCATTGGTAGAATCGATTCTACCCTGGAGATAGAATGTAATTTCTCCATCATTGCTTTCTGAAATTTCATATTGGCAAGACTGAATATCTTTAAAACTATCCATGTAAGACGTTGTCCTATCAAATTGTTATGTTTCGTCCGCCATAAATCCGATTCTAAGGATCCTAAAAAATAAATTGCTTTGAGCCTGACACATCCGTGCCATAGTCCGTCTTCAATCGATGAAGATCTAATTGAAAAATCAACCAGCCGATTCGACGATTGTTTTTGTTCACTTCAAAGGCGATCTCAATGCTTTTCTGGCCCATGGGATGATCTTTGTCTGCTCGATAAAGGGTGAGTACGCTGTGGGTAGCGTTCTTGCCGTCTTCAAAATCTATCCCTTTATAACTGCCTTTTATTGTTGGCGAAATATTTGTACCGGTGCTTATTGAACATGCATCAAATACGGTCTTGTTCTTATCCAGTAATACGAGACCGTTATATGGCACTTTGTCCGGTTTTTGAATGTTGAGAAAATCCTTCATCAACCGGCTTGTTTTTGACCGGTCGCCGGATTCAAAAGGATTTACCAACATTGATTTCAACAAAAGGTAATCTTTGTTTAATCGGTTTTTCAATCCCAGATGATTAACATCCATTATCCGGGGTCTTTTTGAGAAGTGCGAATGACCCCAAAAAACACCTAAGGCCAGAAGAAAAATTAAAATCAAGGATGGGAAAAGCCAGTAACGGGTCTGACGGTATTTCTTTTCTAACGTTTTAACAGATGTGATATCACGACCCAATGAAAGAATTCCCTGAAAGTTATCGTGATCGTCGTGAAGGAGGGTTGAGCTGGTGGATATAAACCGAACCCCGTTTTTAGGATGTCTGATACTAAGGATTTTTTCTCTTACAGAATGTTTTTTCTTAACCTCTTCAAGCAATTTTTTATAAACTTGTGGTTTTTCGTAGATTTCTTCCACTGACTTGTTGCACATCTGATCCCAGGACCTGCCGTATACTTCTTCTGCCGCAGCATTCCATGTGATGATTTTTCCTTCTTTATCGGTTGCAATAACCGCATCAGGCAATTGGTCGCAAAACTCTTTGAGCCCATAGAGTATCCGGCTCGTTTCATCAAGACGTTTGGCCAGAAGCTTTGATATTTCTCCAGCCACTTCGGGAAAATCATGAAGAAAGGCAGTGATCTCATCCTTGGGTATTCGGATCGCGGTTACATTCTCCCCTGCTTTTATCGTTGCCGTTCGTTTGGCTTTAAGAAGGAAAGACATTTCTCCAAACAACGATCCCTTCTCGGTGATTTCGGCTATTTTTGTATTTCCTTTGAAGACATTGAGCTGGCCGGATACAAGAATAAATAGATCCTGTGAATCATCATTTTCCAGAAATATCGCCTTTCCTTCCTCAAAAGGGGTGATATATCGATTTACTTTAACATTTTTGATAACTTCTTCTAACATAAATTTGCGTTTTGACTAATGGATTGATCTCATATCAGGTGTATTCAAAAAATTCAGATCTTACTGTGAAACATGAACATCCGATGCAATAGATGTGCCACAGTTTGGATGAAAGAGATAAGTTTGATAACATATTAAAAAAGGATATCAATTCAATGTGATACGTAGATAAAACACGAAGCTTTTGAAGGTGTGGGAAGGTGTGTTGAAATGAAAGGGCATTGGGGTGCCAAATTTTTGACAGAAATTGTTTTTAATAATTAAACTTCGTCGATGAAAGACTGAATTTAAAAATCGCTTTTTTCCTCCAAAGGCGGGTTTCCGTCATTTTGGGTCTGAATCATTTGTTTTTTTAGAAAGAGAAATGGTTTTTAAATAACCGTCGATAATTTTCTGAGGATTTATCTGTAGAACTTTTGCATAGGATCTCAAAAAACTTCTTAAGTAAGTATCCGGAGGGAGCTCTTCAAACCGGTTTTCTTCGATGGCTTTTAAAACAGAGGCGCTTATTTTAGTAATATATTGAATTTCTGTTATTTTGACACCAACGGCGTTTCTTAGCTTTTTTAAATCATCTCCTGAAAGACGCTCTTTTAAAAGAATTTCATCTGATAGTGCTTTAACGTCTTTTGTGAGAAGTTTATCTTTAACCCTTGAATATAAATGGTTCTCATTTACACTTACATGCGTGGAGGATAGAGAGGGTGATGAGTCTTGTTTTTCCCTGGATGGAATCGACGTTTCCACTTGCCCTGAATCGACAAGCATCCGATCGTATGCCGCCCTTCTTTGGTCATCAGTTAGCGTCGAAAAAGCATTTTTGATATCTTCTATGATCTTGTCCCTTTCCTCATTTGAAAACAAAGAATATGTAACAATAGAATCTTCGTTATATAACGAAAGTGCATCTTTATATGCCCGCTTTATTTCAAAATAAGATGAAGTCATCGGAATTTTCAATATTTCATAATAATTCAATCCGTCAAATTTTTTCATAACATATCTTTCGCGAATGATGCAGATGGTATTTTGCTCATAATCTGGGTTGCGATTTTTTTTAAATCGGCAGCAGATTGTGTATGAGGATATTTATGGATATAAAGTATTTTTGAAAAAATCGCATCATGAATCCGACTGTCATAACTAATATTACCTAGAAATTGAAAAATAGAATAAAAATGCCGATTGCAGATGTTTTCAAATTGAGCGCCCAGGGTTGCATCTACGTTGTTGCGAAATTGATTGAAAATAAGCTTGAATTTAAATTCGCTTAATGTGTTTCTCAAAAACGCTTCCTTCCCAGGGTCATATTTTAAAACAGTTTCTATAATATCAGGAGGATTAATTCTCGATCCATTTAAATCTGAAGAAGGGTCTTTGAACACCGAATCAAATGTGTTTTTTTTCATCATTTGTTTTAATTTTCTAAAATAGACGGTTTTGATAAAACGAAAAGAATTTTCGATGGAGGTGGGTTCGGGTGTGCAGATCAGGATTCCTTTTTTGGAAGTTAAGAAAAAATCCAGCGTGTTAAAGTTTGTCCCGGGACCTAAATCCAGAAGAATATAATCAAACGGAAGTTTTTTTATGGCATCAATTATTTTTAGCTTTTGTGCATAAAATAAATTTGCAATTTCCATGTAGCAATGGAAAGAACTGATAAGAAATAAATTGGGGATCATCGTTGGAACCGCCGCGCTTTCAAGATTTTTCACGGTTTTGTTTAAGAAGCTGTTTAAACCGATTTTCGGGCTTTTCATTCCCAGCAAGGTATGAAGGTTTGGAGCGCCCAGATCCAAATCGATAAGCACGACTTTTTTACCCCATTTAGCGAGTAATACGCCGAGACTGGCCGTTATGAAACTTTTTCCAACACCACCCTTTCCACCACCGATGGGATATATTTCTGCCATATAAAATTTTCCAGGCCTGTGACGCTTTATTGACGTTGCTGAGAATATAGGGCGTTAAACTTTAGTCATAATTTTCGGTCACAATTTGAAACACTCAGTTTAGGACTATATATCCTCTTGAGTTTATAGTATATGTCAAGCAAACGCACGGCAACGATTGCCAGGATAAACCGGGGCACCCAGAGCCAGAAGGCACTCAGTCCCAGTGATAAGAACAACGCCGGATCCTCAATCATGGAATGATTAATTCCGATGGAAAGATGAAGTTTTTCAAGTTCTTCTTTTTTAATATGCCCTTCCTTTGCTTCTTCTACAATGACGGCGCCACCGTATGCGACGCCGAAGACAATGGCTGTAAGCCATAACAAACCTACTTTTTGATTGAGTCCCATGGCCTTTAAAAGAGGATTCAAAACCTTAACGATATGATGAATAATATGAAATGCTTTCATTATTTCAAGCAGAATCATAATGACCATGATGATCACAAATATTTTTAGGCTAAGATATAATGTTGCCATAAACCAGCTTTTCATCATGATAAACAGCGGTTGCTGTATTGCATCAGACAGATTTTTTTCGACCAAACGTGCAGGTTCGGATTCAAGGAATCTGGCGACAATGATAACCGTAACACTGGAAGCTGTTAGACGGAAAAGTGTGGCTTTAAAAGGATTCAGCCCGGACTGACCCTGAATAATCCCTTCCTGGATAAGGTTGTGAGAGATGAGAAGAAAGATGGCAATCAGGGTCATTTCATTATTTGTCAGTGGAAGGACCACCATGGAAGCGATGCCCCCATAAATTCCTGTAAGCATTCCAACGATCAGCGGAAGGGCAGCCATGGGCGGAAGGCTCAAAAGGTTCATGGCAGGCTTTAGAATAAAATCTATATTGTGTATCCAGCCGCTATACTCTAATAGAACGGTAAGAAAAGATATGGGTACGATAATTTTGAGCATCCAGACAAATCCGCGCCATCCTTTTTGAATTCCGGAATTCAGGCCATATCGGAGTTTATTTTGATTAGGATTCATAATTATTGTTTTAAGTTTTCCGGATTGCAGGAAATACCGTCATAAATGAGGTTTTTAAGTTTCTGCCTCAAGACAGAGTAAGAATAACAGCGTTTTGCAATGTCATAATTTTTTTCAACCATATTTTTGCAAAGCTCTGAATTTTCAAGAACATCTCTGGTCATTCGAACAGCATCTTCTGTAACAAATCCGTCAATCTCTATGGTCGAAAACCCTTTGGGTTCAATGTCGTAAGTGTAAATTGAATATTTGTTTACCACGATGGGTTTTTTAAAGTAAACGGCTTCTAAAAAGGCATTTCCAAACCCTTCAAAGGTCGATGGATACGTAACCAGATCGGCATGCGGATAGATGTCGTTCAATGTATAAATCTTCTTTCCTTTTTTGGTATACCCTCTTTTTTCATTAATGATATCCGACACGAAAAGGGTGTTAACATTTAACAGCCTTGAATATTCCTTGACCCTTTGCTCGTAGTCATAACCCTCATCCCCTGAAGCGTGTGAAATAACCAGCTTGGCTTTTTTCCCCAGTCGATGCACAAGCTCAATGGCATGTTCTATTCCCTTTCGTTTTACGACCCGGGTCGGCTGAAGGATAAAAAGTTCATCATCTTCAATGCTGAGTGCCTTTCGCACGTCCAAGGCATAATCGTCAATGGGTGAAGGTGGGTTTTCAAAGTCCATAACGTTGGGAATAATAGTCGCAGAAATACCGGTTCTGAGGCTCAGTTGGTTGTCTCCGGAAGAGTTAATGGTCACATGTTGTATGGACGATAAATGTGGCGGAAAGGCCATATTTAAGTACTCCCAGACCCCGTTTGTCAGAAACTGCTGTCGTTCCCAGAAAAAGTCGTGATGATGGGCGATGGTTGGGATTTCAGTTTCGGAAATGACTTCAGTGATGGCAAGCCCAAGGGGTATATTTAATGGGATGGTGAGTGAATTTTCAGGCACCAAAAGATCGATACTGAATTTTTCGATAAAGCTGTAGATTTCATCTTTTAATCGTTCTTTTGCGGCATGAATTTTTTGTGTGATGCGGCGCTCGCGCTTATGAACACCAAAACAATGATTGTAGATATATTTTATATCCGGGTGTGTAAAATTAGCTTCTTCCACCAGATATGAACAATCCGGAGGCCGATCCAGTTCACCGGCAAAATAGAAACAGGAAAACCCTTCCTTTTGAAATACATCGGCCCATTTTGTGGTTTCCAGGGATACCCCGTCTGTTCCTGCAAAACGCGTTGATATAAATCCGACATTGTGTGTTAAACAGCAGATTGAACATGCAACCATATTTTTCGTTCCTTTTTATGTAGAAGAATATACTTAAGTTTTGCATCCGAATGATTTTACCTTAAAAAATTTATTTTGGCCTAATGTTCTGTGGCGGTGTTGGTAAAATTAAGGGTGCGGAACTATAGTTTTGAGAGATATTTTTGAAACCATCTGCATTTACAATGTGTTGTATGCAACAAATCGGCCATTTTTTCAATCTATATTTTCTGTTTTTGGGTGGGCCGCTTTTTTAATGACCGACGTTTCAATGGAATCAAAATTTCGTTGCGTGTTTTTCGTTATACTTAAATGGTTATCGGGCTATAAATGTCAATATATTGTGCTATTTTTTTCTTGACACACAATATATATCAACCTATAGTCAACTAGGATTTAAAGCGTCAAGAGATGCGACTTACAACGATTCTTTAAATTTTAAAAATAAATCATCTAATCATATTATGTGATGGAGCTTAAGATGATAAATAGCGAGAAGGTAATTGAACGAAGATCCCAAGAGCGGTTTCAGGTTCAGCAAGGCTTATATGCTCTGCTTAAAAATGGTTCATCAAAACTGGGCCAGATTAAAAATATCAGTAAAGGCGGCCTTGCCTTTATGTACATTAACGATGGAGAGCAAATAAATGAACCGACTAAGGTCGACATATTTTTAAGCGGTTATGGTTTTATTTTAAAAGGTATACCGTGTAAAAAAATTTCAGATAACCATGTAAATAATTTTGTCCCTTTCAGTACGTTTGAAATGAGGCAACTGGGCATTCAATTCGGCGAAGTAGGTCTGCACCAGTTGGCTCACTTGGATACGTTTATTGAGAAATACACAACAAGGCCCGAAGTTTAAATAATCCTCTCCCGTCACACGATTTTCCATATATAACGCATCGTTTTGATTGTTTGATTCGAGACCTTTGAAAAACATCCCCTTTTGCCCAATTCCAGCGTCAGGTTCAGATTTTAATCCTCAAAATACTCAATGTATTCATGTGGTTATAAATTTCACCTTCCTTGGCCTTTAACAAAATTGAACAGTTTTCAAAGGTCTCGATTCCCAATTGTTGCCCACAAAAACCTATCATCTTTCTCTTGATAATAAATACCGGATAAGTTAAAGAATACATTTTAAATACGCGTTATTCAGCATGTCAAATAATGTCTTTAAGT
>PKTV01000346.1 GCA_002868985.1 Desulfobacteraceae bacterium
GAAAGAATGTTAAAGGCGCTGATAAAGTCTTTAGAAAACAAACCCTTGAATCCTTGGACCCTCTTCTCCAACTAAATTGGAGAAGAACTATAAATTAAAAATGCAGGAACAAACGATATAAACAACGACAAACCTGGGCTATTTTAGAATCTAAAACAAAGGAGAAAGATCGATGGATGTTAAACTTATCAACCCTTTTATCAATGCAACCTTGAATGTTCTTCAAACAATGGCATTTATTAAATGCCAATCTGGAAAACCTTACCTCAAAAAAGATAACGTTGCCCAGGGTGATGTTTCCGGTATTATCGGATTTACAGGTGAACAAAATGGGACGGTTTCCGTCACCTTTGATGAATTATGCATATTAAAGGTCGTTTCAAACATGTTCGGGGAAGAAATGAAGGAACTAAATGACGAAGTTTCAGATGCTGTTGGCGAAATCACCAATATGATATCCGGTCAGGCAAGAAAAGAGCTGGAAGAAATGGGCAGACTATTCCACGGTGCTATACCCACAGTGATTACCGGCAAAAACCACAAGATCGAATCTACGACCAAAGGTCCCAAAATCGCCATCCCTTTTACCATCGATGCTGGAACTTTAACGATTGTTGTGTGCCTGGAAAATAAATTTGATACAACCAAATAATTGAGCCGTCTGGAAGTTCTTTCTTTAAAAATTGCTCAACAGATGCTGCTTTTTTTAAAAAAAAACGCGTGTATTGTCCATAAACCCTAAAGATTTTGACAACAATTGCCGAAAAAACAAGAAAGGGGGTAGATGATAAGGAGAATGAATTATGAATATCGTGGTTGGGAAAATACAGCCTGCCAAAGAGGAAGGAACTCATAAAAAATCTTTTTACAAAGACGGTAAAAGATCGAGTTTCAAGGAGAGACGTAGAAACAAACAGGATCGACGCAAAAGTATTAGAGACGGGGTAATTGTATCTCTTTCTTTCAAAAATGATCGTCGCATTCTACCAGACAGAAGAAAAGCGACTTCGCAAAAAAACCCCTACATTACTTAGTTGACGCCTCTTTGATACCATCTGATTCCTGCCTCTCTTTCCACGCCTCATAAGCGTAATCAAGAAGTGCCCACTTGTCTTCAGGATCTATGGTTGTCAACTTGATACCACCTTTATAGTTATAATCCGGATCTCCTTCGAGCGCTTTAATCCAATTCAGAGTCCCGGTAAAAGAAACTGTTTTATCTATTTCAGGAACATCCACCATAAATTTCAGCATACAACCCAAAGAAAGCTTCGCCTTTAAGTAGACAGTAACACCCATTCCTTCTCTGCTGATATTCACGATGGAACACTGCTGTTTCCAATCCTCTTTATTCTCTTCTGAATAATGGGCATCAATTATCACAGGAAACCGTATAAATTTTCGTCTATCTTTCACTCAACTCCCTCCATTTATTGCTATGGTTTGATTTCTTATTTTATTAATGTATACTACATAGCAAATCAACCCTAAAAAATAACATGACAAAATGATAGACTGCCATAAATGCAAACATTACTATGTTACCTGGGATAAAAACTTTCCACATGGCTGCAAAGCCATGAAATTCAAATCCAAACAGCTCCCATCCATACAAGTGCGTGTCAGTTCTCAACGCGAGTGTCTTTTGGTCAGCAAAAAGGAAACCGGCAAAACAAAAAAATCGTAACTGTCTCGAGTTGCTTATCTTTAACTTTCTTCAATGAGTCCTTCAATTCGGGGAATGTCTTCCGGAATATCAACTTCCGGAGAATCGTATCCGGTAATGACCACCCGTATTTGATATCCGTATTCAATAACCCGCAACTGTTCGAGTTTTTCAATCTTCTCGAGTTTTCCTTCGGGGAGGTTTCTGAATGTTTCCAGAAAGCGTCTGGTATACGCATAAATACCAAGATGTTTATAGGTATTAAAAATTGTGTCGGCATCCCGAGCACAGGGGATCGGGGATCTAGAAAAATACAGCGCATACCCTTTATTATCAAAGGTCACTTTACAATCTTTGGGATTGGTTATTTCGCCTTTTTTTACAATTTTAAAGGCCAGCGTACTCATTTCAGTGCCAGGTTCGGTCTTAAATGGGCTGACCACATCCTGTAAATGCTGGGGATGAACTTCAGGTTGGTCCCCTTGTATATTTACGACAATATCATCTAAATCAAGACCCATCTTTTCTGCTGCTTCCGCCACCCTGTCCGTACCTGAACGATTCTTTTTGGATGTCATTACCGCATTACCGCCAAAATCCATTACAGCATCAAAAATTCTCTGATCGTCTGTGGCAACGACAACGTCTGTTGCGATATTTGACAGACGCGCGCGTTCATATACCTGTTGGATCATAGGTTTTCCCTTATAAAGTCTAAGTGGTTTTCCAGGGAAGCGGGTAGAATCGTACCTTGCAGGAATTATGACGACAATTCTCATTTTTTTCTCCATACTAAGACCTAAACTGAGCGTTTCAAATGAAGATTATTTTTTTCATAAATACATTTACCTATTGGATGAAACATATTAGCGATTTTAACAATGTATATTTTTCTATAGTTAGAAATTTTTTATAGTCCGGTCACTATTTGAAACGCTCCATTTAGGTAAGATTTTGTTGACCCTATTATTAAGTTCGGGTTATCAATAGTGTTTAACATTAAACATCAGCTTTTTTAAGGAATTATATCATGGATATGACATCTTTAAAACAACTCCTTGACCATGTTGCCACAGCCAATATTTCGGTTGAGGATGCCGCACAAAAATTAAAGCATCTTTCGTTTGAGGATTTAGATTATGCACATATAGACCATCATCGCTCCCTTCGCAAGGGCTTTCCTGAAGTCATCTTCGGGCAGGAGAAAACTGTGGATCAGATTGTCGGTATTATGGAAAAAATGCTCGTCCAGGAAAATATCGTACTGGTCACACGTATACAACCCCATCAAGCGGATCAGGTGATCTCACGCTTTCCTGGTGCTAAATACCATGAAGATGCGAAGATGGTGGTATGGAAAAAACATGACATCCCCGAAAAGGGCAAAGGTACCATTATTGTCATATCAGCAGGAACATCAGACATACCGGTTGCCAAAGAAGCCTTGCTAACGGCACAGGTTATGGGAAACAAGGTGGAATCTGTTTTTGATGTCGGTGTTGCCGGCATTCACCGCTTGTTCGACCATAAAAAACTGATCGATGAAGCGTCTGTTCTTGTGGTCGTTGCCGGAATGGAAGGTGCGCTTCCCAGCGTGGTAGCGGGGATGGTCAGCCGACCGGTTATCGCAGTTCCTACAAGTGTGGGCTACGGCGTCAGCTTTGGCGGTTTAACGGCGCTGTTTGCCATGTTGAACAGCTGCAGCTCAAACGTTGCCGTTGTGAACATCGATAATGGATTTGGGGCCGGATATATGGCTTCTATCATCAACAGGATATAAAAAACAGTGCCCTGAAGACTAAGATTTGGTTATTCACGGAAGGAATTTACTTTGCCCGCCCTGGTGCGCATCGCTCATACTTTGATCTGGCCTATGCACTATTACAAACATGACTTTTTGAGTATAGAGTATTGGTGATCGGTCTGGGCCAGGGTTGGATGTTCATTTTAGAAAATAGGAATTAGGAATTAGAAAACAGATTCCCTTATCCTCTTTCCTATTTCTGGCTTAAAGGTTTTGGTCATTGCATAAATGTAAAAATAAAAAAGGAATCATATGATGAGTACAGTCGATAAATTCTGGATAGGGGTTGGTGATCTCCACGAAGACATTTCCCTTCTAAATGAAATCCCGGATTTAGCTGAAGCTGCAGGCATCATTATCAGCGGAGACATTACCAACAGAGGAGGACGGCGCAGGGCAAGTCAGCTGCTTAATACGGTCTCTGTTATCAATTCCAATATTTATGCACAGATCGGAAATATGGATCGGGCTGAAATTACGGATTATCTGGACGAAAAAGGGTGGAATATTCACGCAAAAGGCAAACAATTGGCGGAAGATATCGGTATCATGGGGGTAGGATATTCAACACCAACGCCTTTCAGGACCCCTTCGGAGGTTCCGGATGCCATGCTGGGACAATGGCTCGAAATGGGGTATGAACAAATAAAGCACCTTCCAAAACTGATATTGGTGGCACATGATCCCCCATTTGGATCAAAAGCAGCTGAGCTGCCTTCGGGAGAAAACGTCGGCAACACGTCCGTCCTGGAATTTATCCGGCATATCCAGCCGGACATCTGTCTCACCGGCCACATTCACGAGGCAGACTCCGAGGATTTTATTGGAAAAACGAAGGTGCTAAATCCGGGGATGTTGTGTATGGGCGGTTATGCCCTGATTCAACTGAAGGAAGGTCAATTAGAAGCCAAACTTATGTACCTATGATGAGGCCTATGAAAAATGCCCTCTTTTGCCCAATGCCTGCGTCAGGATAAAATTGGATAAACTTTAGCTCACTTTAGTTCATTTTAGGCACTTCCCCGTTGAATACGGGATAAATAGGCACTTTTTTTACTGCTTATAACCGATTACTCTTAAAAATTCCTTTCGTTCCTTGATATCCGCTTCGGTTTCAATACCCTTTGTTTTAAAACCGTCAACGACACCCACAATTCCTCGGCCCTGTTCTGTCTCTGCGATAAGGACTTCCACAGGATTTGCCGTAGCACAAAAAATCCTGCAAACTTCAGGAACATTTTTAATGGCGTTCAATACATTGATGGGAAACATGTCTTTCATCAAGAGGATGAAACTGTGGCCCGCCGAAAGGGCATAGGCATTTTTCTTTGCCAATTCCACAAGATCATCATCTGTCCCCGAATATCGCACAAGACAAGGTCCTGAAGATTCACAAAATGCCAGACCGAATTTTGCCCCGGGTACGGTATTCACCATCGTTTCATAGATATCTTCGACTGTCTTGATGAAGTGAGAATGCCCTAAAATAAAATTTAACTCTTCCGGTTTTTCGATCTTGACCGTCTTGATTTCCATAATCCCCCCATTATTTTCTTCTGTCTACGCCATTTCTTCGATCTTTGCCGCTTGTTCGTATCTTATAGTCTCTTTTTCGCCAGATGACTCAACTTTCGGATGTGTCACGTTTATCAGCAATTAAACATCCCGGAACTTTTATCCCTTGCCTGCTGTAAATAAAATAACTTTTCGAGACATGACCTCTTGCCCTAACAACCGTCCAATATTACAATTTCGTCGAAACCTATAAGTTCTTCTACTTCGTCACGCTATGAAATATTTTGTGGTGTGTCAAGAAAAAGCGGGGCAAGAATAAGTCATACTTCCAACAAAACCGCTTGTAATATTTAAAATTACTTCTAACGGGTCAAACTTTAGTCGTTTGCAATTTCGCCGGCTGACGGTCCTCTATACTTTATAATCCCATTTCCCTTTTATGGTCGGTGCCTTAAGAGATTTTTCAAGCTGATTTAAAAAACGTATTCTGGGAATCTGCCTTGCACCAAAACGGGTCAAATGTTCGGTAGCGACCTGACAGTCTATCATGTCAAACGATAATTTCTTAAGATGTTCCAGAAGTTTAACTAAGCCTATATTTGAAGCATTGCTGACCCGTGTAAACATGGATTCTCCAAAAAAACACTTCCCTAAAGAAACCCCGTACAATCCTCCTGCAAGATCTCCCCCTTGCCAGACTTCCACCGAATGCGCAAATCCTGATTCATGCAGATTACAGTAAGCATCGATCATATCTTTAACGATCCAGGTTCCTTGATTTTTTTTCAGACGAACTTGTGCACACTGGTTGATGACCTCATTAAAAGCCAGGTCCATGGTCACCTTGAACACTTCTTTTTTTATAATCTTCTTTATCGTCTTTGAAATCTTGAACTCATGGGGATACAGCACAAGACGAGGGTCAGGTGACCACCAAAGAATCGGTTCGTTATTTGAAAACCATGGGAAAATGCCCATACGGTAGGCAAGGAGAAGACGTTTTTGGCTCAAGTCACCGCCAACAGCCAGCAATCCTTCTTCGGATGCAAGGTGGGGTGGCGGAAATTCGATTGTATCTGATAAAAGAAAAACAGGCACTTATCGTCAAGTCGTTAAGTGGAAATGGTTAGAATCTGTTTTAGTATTCCATCACTCCAATGGTTGCGATACCTCTATATCTTTTCTTTCTAAAGTCCTAGCTTTGTAGTTAAAGGTCAACTTTTCATTTTCGACATCAATAAGAACATCGCCGCCTTTGACAAGTCTCCCAAATAGAATCTCATCGGACAGGATATCTTTAATCTCAGTTTGTATCAATCGGCTTAAGGGTCTTGCGCCATAACGGGAGTCATGCCCTTTTTTGGCCAGCCATGTCCGTGCATCCAGAGAAAGATTGATGGATACTTTTTTAGCAACAAGCTGTCCTTTGAGCTCTTTCATAAATTTATCCACCACCTTTTTCATAATATCTTCATTCAACGCATTGAAATGAATGATATCGTCGAGACGGTTTCTAAATTCCGGACTGAAAAATTTTTCGATGGCTTTTTTCCCCTTGTTTTCTGTATCATATTGCTTATCTCCGAAGCCGATGGTTTGGGTGCTCATCTCCCGTGTACCGGCATTAGAGGTCATCATGATAATGACGTTTCTAAAATCAGCCTTTTTGCCGTTGTTGTCCGTCAGTGTTGCATGATCTAAAACCTGCAAAAGGATGTTAAACATGTCCGGATGCGCTTTTTCTATTTCGTCAAACAAAAGCACGCTGTAAGGGTGCTTTCGGATATCATCTGTCAAGAGTCCGCCCTGGTCAAAACCGATATAACCCGGCGGTGCCCCAATCAGACGCGCCACAGCATGCTTTTCCATATATTCACTCATGTCAAATCGTAAAAAATGAACACCGAGGGTCCTTGCAACCTGCAGACTCACCTCTGTCTTTCCTACGCCTGTTGGACCGGCAAATAAAAATGATCCAATGGGCCTTTCGGGTGTTCCGAGTCCGGCACGTGAGCGCTTAATGGATGTGACCAAGGATTTTATGGCATTGTCCTGTCCAAAAACCACCTCTTTAATCTTTTCTTCAAGAGCTTCCAATTTTGTTTTATCAGGGGTCGACACACTGATGGTCGGTATTCTGGCCATCTTGGCCACAATTTTTTCTATATCTTTAGGATTAATCTTCTTTCTGTGGGAAGAAGTGGACAATCGAATAAATGCCCCTGCCTCATCAATGACATCTATCGCCTTGTCAGGCAGATACCGATCATTGATATATTTGGCAGAAAGTTCGGCTGCAGCCTTTAAGGCCTGGTCCGTATAAACGATGCCGTGGTGTTCCTCATAACGGGATCGCAGTCCTTTTAAAATTTGAAACGTCTCTTTAACCGGAGGTTCCAAAATTTCGATTTTTTCAAATCTGCGTGAAAGGGCACGGTCTTTATCAAAAAAATTCTTATAATCTTCGTAAGTTGTAGAGCCTATACATCGAAGCTCACCGGTTGCTAACGCTGGTTTCAATATATTAGACGCATCCATGGAACCTCTGCTGGTGGCCCCGGCACCTACCGTAGTATGAATTTCATCGATAAATAAAATAGCATCTTTTTTCTTTTTCAGAGAAGATAAAACGCCTTTTAAACGCTGCTCAAAGTCACCTCTAAACTTCGTACCGGCGAGCAAACCGCCAAGATCGAGGGAATAAATACGAACATTTTTAAGTAATTCGGGAATGGATCCATCATTTATCCGATTGGCCAGGCCTTCAGCCATTGCTGTTTTACCAACTCCGGGATCTCCAACAAAAATTGGGTTGTTCTTGCGTCTACGGCATAGCACCTGAATGGTCCGCTCTATTTCGAGTTCTCTTCCGATTAAGGGATCCAACTTTCCCAGGGCTGCATATTTTACGAGGTCGATGGTAAACGCTTCCAGCGGATCGGTCTTTTGCTTCTTCTCTTTTTTTTCTGTTTTTAGAAAAGGATCCAATCCCTTATCCATTGGTTTGGAAACATTGTGAGAAATGTAACTTAAAACATCAAGACGGGTAATCCCTTCTGAACTTAGAAAATATTCAGCGTGAGAATCTTTTTCCTGAAAAATCGAGGCCAGGATGTCACTCACATCGACCTGCTGTTTTTCTGCAGATCGGACATGATTTATCGCCCTCTGGATGACCCTTTGAAAACCGACGGTCTGCTGAAGGACATATTCATTCTCTTCAGGAATGCTTTCCATCTGTTGGTTTAGAAATAATTCAAGCGCATTTTTAAGATTTTCAACGTTACCACCACAGTTTTCGATAATTTCTATACCTTCGTTGTCGTATAAAATAGCTAAAAGCAAGTGTTCTATACAAACATACTCGTGTCGTCGTCTCTTGGCTTCTCTTACTGCAAAGCCCAGTGTTTCGCTAAGTTCTTTGCTGATCATGGTCTATTCTTTCTCCATTGTACACTTCAGGGGAAAACCGTATTGTCTGCCCAGGGCATGAACGGCATTCACCTTGGTTTCAGAGACTTCATATGTATATACACCACAAATTCCGATACCTTTGTGGTGAACGTTCAACATGATTCTAATTGCATCTTCCGGCGATTTATTAAAAATAGTCATCAGTATTTCAACCACAAACTCCATGGTTGTGTAATCGTCATTATGCAGAAGCACTTTGTACATCGAAGGCTCATCAATATCATCTCCGACTTCAGAAACAACATCTTCTTCTAGTTCAGGGCTGTAGCCGTTCTTTGAATCATCTTCCATGGTTAGCCCCTTGAAGAATTTGGTCCGAACCCTCTTTTACAATAAAATTAAACCCTAAATGAGCAGGGTTGGAATGATTATTTTTAAATACTATAAGCATTGATGCCCAACCTTGTAAAGAGTACAATTAAAATAATCGCACCCTTTATGTCACAGGCCACAACACTTTTTATATTTTTTTCCGCTTCCACAGGGGCAAGGAGCGTTTCGTCCCACCTTTTTTTCGGCCCGCTTAACCGGATTCTTCTTTGCAGGTTCATCTCCGCTGGAAAAGACCAGTTTCTGTTCCTTGGGCTGTTGTAGGTCGGCAATATTCTGGGGCTCGGATATTTGAATCCTGTACAAAATTCCCAGCGTCTGTTCCTTGATCCTCGAAATCATTTCCTGAAATAATTCAAACCCTTCCTTTTTGTATACGATGAGAGGATCCTGTTGTGCATACCCCCTTAAACCGATTCCCTCCTTCAGGTGGTCCATACTCAAAAGATGGTCTTTCCACAGGTTGTCAACCGTCTGTAGCATAACAATGCGTTCAAGATGTCTGAATTCTTCCGATCCCACGGAGGACTCTTTTTCGTTATATACCGTTAGGCTGGCATCGGCGATCAGCTCGGCCAGCCCTTCCCGGGTCAAACCGTCCATGGTATCATCGTCAATTTCATCCAGTCGAAAATTAAATTGCTTAAATACCGCCTTTTTCAATCTCTTCCAGTCCCATTCTTCAGGATGTGTTTTTTCATCAGTAAGTCCATAGGCGATCTCCTCGGCTTTATCATGAATCATTTCTTCGATGGCGGGTTTCAGACTTTTACCGTTCAAGGCTTCTCTACGCTGTCTGTAAACGACTTCCCTTTGTTGGTTCATTACATCATCATATTCCAAGAGCTGCTTTCTGATATCAAAGTTGTGTCCCTCAACCTTTGCCTGGGCATTTTCAATGGCCTTGCTGATCAGTTTGTT
The DNA here is from genome assembly GCA_002868985.1 of Desulfobacteraceae bacterium. GTDB lineage: Bacteria > Desulfobacterota > Desulfobacteria > Desulfobacterales > UBA11574 > UBA11574. The sequence continues at coordinate 9,711 of PKTV01000346.1, forward strand.
TTCTATGGGTTCACCGTCTTCCATCCCCAGCTTTTCCATAATTCCGGTGATTCGTTCTCCGCCGAATATCCGCAAGAGATCATCCTCCAAAGCAAGGTAAAAACGCGACGATCCCGGATCTCCCTGTCTGCCTGAACGTCCCCTGAGCTGATTATCGATACGCCGGCTTTCATGTCTTTCGGTTCCGAGAATATGGAGCCCGCCCAGATCGGTGACGCCCTCGCCTAAAACGATGTCCGTTCCGCGGCCGGCCATGTTTGTCGATATGGTAACCGCTCCTTTCTGGCCTGCCAGCGAAATAATCTCCGCCTCCTTTTCATGATTTTTTGCATTCAATACCGTATGTTTAATGCCTCTTTTTTTCAATTTTATTGCAAAGTTTTCTGAAACATCAATTGAAATTGTTCCCACCAGAACAGGCTGTCCCTTTGTATTCAGTTCAACGATTTCGTTAATTGCCGCATCAAATTTCTCTTTGCGGGTTTTATAAATCACATCCGGTTTATCGATTCGAATCATGTTCTGGTTTGTGGGGATAACCATAACGTCAAGATCATATATTTTTTTAAATTCGGCGGCTTCCGTATCCGCGGTCCCTGTCATTCCGGCAAGTTTATTGTACATTCTAAAATAGTTCTGAAACGTAACCGTGGCCAGTGTCTGGTTCTCATTTTCGATTTTTACGTTTTCTTTGGCTTCAAGTGCCTGGTGCAATCCTTCACTGTATCGACGGCCGGGCATCAGACGTCCCGTAAATTCATCTACAATGATAACCTCTCCATTTTTCACAATATAATCAACGTCTCGTTTAAAGAGGGTGTATGCTTTAAGCGCCTGGTTAACATGGTGAAGAATTTCGATATGTTTTGGATCGTACAGGTTGTCGACCTTGAGCAACTGTTCCGCTTTGGCTATCCCCTCTTCGGTCATCACGGCTGATCGGGCCTTTTCATCCACAGTAAAGTCACGTTCGGAAACAAGGCGTGGAATAATACCGTTGACCATATGGTACAGTTCCGTCGATTTTTCAGCCGGTCCGGATATGATCAGCGGTGTTCGGGCTTCGTCAACCAAAATACTGTCAACTTCATCAACAATTGCATAATTGAGCTCTTTTTGAACGACGGTATCTATGTCAAACTTCATATTGTCTCTTAAATAGTCAAACCCGAACTCATTGTTTGTGCCGTAAGTAATATCCGAACCGTATGCAGCGTTGCGTTCATCATCATTCAGGCCGTGCAATATACAACCCACCGAAAGCCCCAGAAACTTATAAATATGTCCCATCCATTCTGTATCACGTCTTGCCAGGTAGTCGTTCACCGTTATAATATGCACGCCCCTTCCTGAAAGCGCATTCAGGTAAGCCGGGAGGGTTGCCGCCAGCGTCTTACCTTCACCGGTCTTCATTTCAGCAATCTTCCCCTGATGGAGGACGATGCCCCCGATAAGCTGAACATCGAAATGCCTCATTTGGAGGGTACGAATCGACGCTTCTCTCACTGTTGCAAAGGCTTCCGGAAGAATATCATCAAGGGACTCGCCATTGTTCAGGCGCTCTTTGAATAATGTCGTTTGAGCTTTCAACGCGTCATCATTCATGGATTGCATTTGGGGTTCGAAGGTATTAATCTTTTCAACAATGGGGTTAATCTTTTTTAATTCCCGTTCGTTTTTGCTTCCAAATACTTTTGTTAATAAGTTCGTAACCATTTAATAATATATCCCTCCTGGATCGGATGTTTTATTACCTATATCTTGCATGAAAATTGATTAGAATCTTTATCATCCATAATTAAAGCGGGGTTAAATAACATCATAACATCATACATTTTATGCAAATGGCAAGTTGGATGATGTTCTTTTTTTCTCATTAATTTTCATGCACGATTCAGGTATTAGATTCTACACACCAATATAACGGTTGGATCGTGATCCGTTTATTTTATATCACATGCAAATTTTTGGCCAATATATCATCAATTAATATATTTTGCAAAATACTGTTGAGATAATTTGTAAAGAAAAGGTTTTTTCGATGAGAAATAAACGTCAGGAGAAAAGAAAATTTGGGGACTCACAAACGATCTAGTTTAGAATGTATTTTTTGGGATTAACAGGAAGACCGTTTAATAAAACTTCATAATGGACATGGGGTCCGGTGCTGCGCCCTGTGTTGCCCATCAATGCAATGACATCACCTCTTTTGACCGCCTCACCCCGCTTTTTTAATGTCTTTTGGATATGCCCGTAACGGGTAATCATCCCGTGCCCATGATCGATTTTTATCATTTTGCCATAGGAACCGTTACGCCCGACAAACGTTACAATCCCATCTGCGGTCGCAACAATCTTGGTTCCCTTATGGCCTGCAATGTCAAAGCCTTTGTGGAATTCACGTAAACCGGTAAACGGTGAGATGCGATATCCGAACCCCGAAGAGAACCATCCATCTGTTGGACGAATTGACGGTGTAGAATACAGC
>PKTV01000313.1 GCA_002868985.1 Desulfobacteraceae bacterium
AGGGAAAATGTAGAGGAATCCTTTTAGGGGAAGAGAACAAAGGTATGCGTGCCATGTTTCTTATGATGAATGAAGAACGCTTGCAGACAGGACTCGCAGGTTTTTGCTGTGCGTCTTCTGCTTATATGTATGCCGTTAACTATGCCAGGGAACGAATTCAAGGAAAGAATCTACTCCAAATGATGGACAAAAGCGCTCCGTCCGTCCCGATTATCCAGCATCCGGATGTGCGCCGTCAGTTAATAACAATGAAAGTGTACGTTGAGGGGATGAGAAGTCTTCTCTATTATGTTGGACTGTGCGAAGATAAGATTAAAACCTCAGAAAACGTAGAAGAAAAAGCTAAATATCAGGGCATCATTGATGTACTCATTCCAATTGCCAAAGGTTACGTAACAGATAGGGCCTTTGAAGTCTGCAACCACGGTATCCAGGTCTATGGTGGGTATGGATATATAAAAGAATATCCTATGGAACAGCTCTTGCGTGATTGTAGAATAACAATGATCTACGAAGGGACGAATGGCATCCAGGCCATGGACCTTTTAGGAAGAAAGCTGGGAATGAACGACGGAAAACCCTTTATGGATCTTTTGTTTGAGATGCAAAAGACCATCGCAATGGCCAAAAGTGTGTCTGGTCTGGAAGATTTTACAGCCAAGGTGAAAGAGGCGGTTAATAAACTGGGGGAAGTCGCATTACATATGGGAATGACAACTTTCTCTGAAAAAGTCTTGAATGCCTTTGCCTTTGCATATCCTTTTATGGAAGTTACCGGTGATGTAGTGATGTCCTGGATGCTGCTGTGGCGGGCAACGATTGCAGCCCAGAAATTGGAAAAGGGGGCCAAGAAAAAGGATGCCGCCTTTTACGAAGGCCAGCTTAAAAGCGCTGAGTTTTTCCTTAATTCTATTCTCCCGATCACACTCGGCAAGATGAAGACTATTTTAGTAACCAATGGCGCTGCCGTGGAGATTTCTGAGGATTCTTTTGGTGGATAACTTTAGCCCAGATTTTTCATGAAGAATTTATCTTGTTTTTAAAAATATTTGAGAACATTATTCGATATATAATATTAACCAATTATTGAGTTTGCTCTGGTCTTTTCAATTGAACAGAAAATTCAATTTTGGTTAGCCAATAGCATACTAGTTAAGCCGATTTTTATGTAACATATATAATGGGGGAAGATGCTATGAATAAGACGCTTAACCTATACAAACAAATATCAAAATATCCTTTAGGCAATTATATTTTTACTAAGGGATTAACTTTTCGAGCACCATATTTTTCAACCATTCATCCTTTGGTTACAGTCTTGAGTTCTGGTTTATGTAAAGTAGAAATAAAAGACCGTCGTTCAGTTAGAAATCATCTTGGAACTATAAATGCTGGAGCGATGTGCACCTTGAGTGAATTAACAGGAGGATTGGCTGTTGAGGCATCTATTCCTTCTAACTTACGGTGGCTTCCTAAAGAAATGACAGTTAACTATACCAAAAAGGCAAGGGGGAAATTGATAGGTCTGTGTTCTTTTGATCCGAATACACTGGTACCTGGTGACATAAAAATGCCTATCGACATAAAAGATGAATCAGGAGATACGGTTTTAAAGGCAACCATATTGTTTTATATTAGTGAACGTCCAAACAAATGATATGATAACTTTTTGATAAAATATCAGATTTAATTCTATAATATCCGCATAACCACAGCTTGGACGCTAACTGGAATTTTTTTTTGAAATCATCAAATCAAGACCTGTGGTTACTGATGATTCCTTAAATATCAGGGACACTATTCTTTTGTGATATCGTTTTTTGTGGGCAAATCCATTTGAAAGGAAAATGGAAGATTAACCGTTGGCTTCGTACTTTAATTACATTTATCAGAGCTCAATTCCTAAATGACTTAAAACCAGATGAAGAGACCTGTTTGAATTTTCGAGTTTGGATTACAGATGTTGATCTTACAATCATGAACAATGCTGCCATGCTGTCAATAACGGAAATGGGTCGTATTGATCTTATGATTCGCACAGGATTTC
>PKTV01000071.1 GCA_002868985.1 Desulfobacteraceae bacterium
ATTCTTTCCGAAGGCCGAGAGTTATTAAACAAAAGCCTGCCGGTTCTCGAAGCGTATCATGAGACACGAACCACAATTTATGCCCTTGAAACCACCCACAATGCCAACAGGGCTGTTCTGCAATTTTTAAAGGGTTTAAGAACTGAACTTTCCAAACTGGTGCCTGAAACTTTTGTAGATCTTTATGATGCCGACCGGATAATTCATCTTATCAGATATATGAAGGCCCTGGAAATCCGAGCCCGGAGGGCTGTGGTTGATTTCGAAAAAGACCGGGCAAAAGCAGATGACATCCAGATTTTTACCAAAAGTTTGAATCAACTCCTGAAAGGACTTTCTCCAACCACTTCAAAAGAAAAAAAGGCAGCCATTGAAGCGTATTTCTGGCTGATCGAAGAGTATAAAGTGTCTATTTTTGCTCAGGAGCTAAAAACATCGGTTCCGGTTTCAAAAAAACGGCTTAAGGAAAAGTTGAAAGAAATAGAAAGGATGGCATAAAGTTTCCATTCAAAAATGGCTCTGTTCCCGATGAGCGGCGTTCTCCGCGGGTTTCCGTCTGCGGCGTACGTACATGTACGCCTCAACAAAAACCCTTGTGCGACCTTGCTCATCGGAAAAACATCTTATTTTTGAATTGGAAACATATTTTACTTGCTCCTTGTCAGGACATTATCTAAACCTTTTTGAAAGCGAAGTGTAATACAGCGCTTCTTCTTTGCGTCCTCGTTTTCGGCATCCGGCTGCATAGATATCACATTTATTTTTGAGCGTTTTAACCGCCGCCCGGTGTTGATCATCTGACAGAAGTCCGCTCTTGATAATTTTTTCGATGGCTTTGATTCGGAACTTATCGAGACCGGCCCCTTTGGACAGCTGGTCGTCATGCCCGCCCCGTTTGATAATCAGCGCCGTATCGACAAGGTGAATCGGAAATCTGCAACTGATTCTAAGCCATAGATCATAGTCCTCACAGGCCGGCAGGGTTTCATCAAACTCTCCTACCCTGTCAAACAGACTTCTTTGGATCATTACCGCCGACGGGCTGACAAGACATAGTTCCAGAGAAGGTTTGAAAATTATCCCTGAAGGCTTTTTATGTCTTTTTTTAGGGTTGACTCTGAGTCCGTTTCTGATCCAAACTTCCTCGGTCTGACAAATCAAGGCATCCGGCGTTTGATTGAAAAATTCAATCTGCACCGAAAGTTTTTGGGGCAGCCAAATATCATCCGAATCAAGGAAAGCGATAAACTTTCCGGATGCTTCTGCAATCCCCCGGTTTCGGGCAGCACTCACCCCCTTGTTTTTCTGGGAAAGAACCTTAATAAGGTTCCTGTAGGAATCTAAAACGTCAGATGTATGGTCTGTGGAACCGTCATCCACGACAATCAACTCAAATTCTGTATAATCCTGTGCCAGGACGGAATCAATGGCCTCTTTAATGATCCAGCCGCGGTTATACGTCGGAATGATAACACTCACTTGAGGTTCTATTTCAATTTTATTCATATTTTCCATCTTAAACTTAGATTAAATGAAGTATTTGAATTATGCAAGAATTCAGTGTTTTACACGTCACCATTGACAAATATTTTACATTTAAAGCTTGACTAACAGTGATTTCACATGATTAATTGAATGGTATTCATCAAATATCTGTTCCAACTCCACAATGGTATCTAACTTACACAGGTTATTATCGATACAAAAAATAACAGAATAATTTTTATGTCTTTTTCATGGTAATGATATAATGAAAGGAGGGAGATAACAATTTGTAAAAAAACAGGTATTTTTTATCAAACCGTAACCGTATATTGAGTAAGGAGGTTCGAATGAAAAAAGTTTTAGTTATCGGCATTGCGCTTGTCTTTGGATTTGCCATTTTTATGGGAGGTGCGCCCACGACCGCGCAGGCCAAATCAACCTTTGTAACCATTGGTACCGGCGGTATTACCGGCGTTTATTATCCCACCGGTGGCGCCATCGCTAAAATCGTAAACAAGAAGCGTAAGGAATATGGTATTCGCTGCACGGTCGAATCAAC
>PKTV01000033.1 GCA_002868985.1 Desulfobacteraceae bacterium
AAAAAAGGGTTGGCCACAATAACACCTCCTAAAAAGAGTGGATGTTTTTTGAGGTGTCTTGCATTATATCGGCATGAAACAATTTTTGTCAAGCAGTGAAACCGCGTCATTAAGACATGTTTTAAATTTTGTTCATATGGGAAATATCATGGGTCAATTGAAATTCTTTTAAGCCCAAAAGCCACCCAGATATAAGAACCTTCTGGTATAAGCGATGCCGTCGTTCCATACACCTTTACCTGCTCTACAACGACATATCCCCTTTGGGCGAGCGCCTTCTCTATAGACGCAGCATGGGCATCGTCGAAACCGGAGACCACCAGCAAGTCTCCCTTTAGTGGCAAGAGGCGACGGTAGTGATCGAACATTTCCATATGCGTGGGCGCCTGGAGGTTCGCCAGGATCAAGTTGAATTGACCTGAAACAGCATCTGCCGATCCAAGAAAGAATTTGAACCGATCTTCCATCTGATTCAAGGCTGAATTTTGGTTGGAAGTCCGTATGGCCTCCATCCAAATATCGCACCCCAGTGCGGTTCCGCCGTTTTTCAGGGCCGCCGCAAGCCCTAATATTCCTGAGCCGCAGCCGATGTCCAGGATTCGGGCGTCTTTTTTAACTTCTAATCGATTCAGGATGGTCAGCGCTGCTTTTGTCGAGGGGTGAGCCGGGGGAAATGAACGGTGGGACTTCAGGACCAGGCAGTCTTCTCCCATTTTGGGCTTTCTGATACTGTAGGGAGACCGGATGACTAAATTTCCTATGCGGTAGAACATCTATTAAACCAATTCTGTTGTTCACCCACTCAATGTGCGCTCAAAGAGAGTAAAACCCAACGTTGCAAGAGATAGGGTAAATGCACCTATTCTTCCATTTTAGACAGACAGTCCATAAAATCATCGGCAAATTTGGACTGGAGCCTATCCTCCTGTCCAAATTCTGAGACATCTGTGGCCACATTTCGTTTAGCACCGTATTCAACGTCCCATCCCTTGGCTTTCAGCATCTCGATCAGTTTTTCAGCCTGTTCTTTTGTGGCATCTTCGCCAATGTTTCGTTCCATAATAAAGAATTTCATATAATTTTCCTTTGGTCAGATTTTTTTATGAATATCTATATAACATAATTAACATCAATGGGGCAACATGTCCTTAGTCATCCAACATTCAATGATAAAAATCTTTAAGCCGGTAAGAGGAAAGAGAAAAGGGGAAAGAGGAAATAGGATAAGGGAAACCACCCCGCCCGCCTCGCCTGAGCGAGAGCGATGGCGGGCAGGGGATAATTACGAATAAATACAAAAATTTTTCTATTTTCTAAAAAACAAGAATAGGATATGTCTTGAAAACTCCCTTACAAACTGATTGTATTGATTGTAAAAAGGAGAATGAAAATGAAAGATCGTTATTATATTTTTCCGGTGGGCGTTATTAAAAAAGAGAATGAAAATGTCCGGATTGAAGTTTATAAAGAATACCGTGATGCGCTTTTGGGATTGGATGGTTTCTCTCACATTACCGTCTGTTACTGGTTTCATGAAAATGATACCCCTGAGAAAAGAAAAACCATGCAGGTGCATCCAAGAAAAAACAAACAAAATCCGTTAAGTGGCGTGTTTGCTACCCATTCACCCTTAAGACCCAATCTGATTGCGCTGTCTACTTGTAAAATACTGTCCATAAAAGACACTACCATTTTTATTGAAAAAATAGATGCGCTCGATGGCTCTCCGGTCATCGATATTAAATGTTTTATCCCCAGCCGTGAGTTGGGGTCCGATATTAGATTGCCCGACTGGGTGTAACAAGAGAGTAAAGAATCCTGATCCAAAGGACCAGGCTTTGGTTGACTCCTGAAAGGGGTTGTTTTACTTAAATTCGCTTAAGTTAAAAGTGTCTAAAATGATCTAAAGTGCCTATTTATCCCGTATTCATCGGGGAAGTTATGGTGTCGCTTCGCTCCAATGTTTTTATATAATTGATAGAATTCCTTAACTTTAGCTCACTTTAAACTTTAGTTCACTTCACACTCTTGCAGCAATT
>PKTV01000438.1 GCA_002868985.1 Desulfobacteraceae bacterium
CAGCGGGTTCAATATCATATCAACCGGTGTGCCGTCTTCAAAATAGGGCAGATCTTCCTGGGGAAGAATTCTCGACACGACACCTTTATTGCCGTGACGACCGGCCATTTTATCACCGACGGACAACTTACGTTTCATGGCGACATAGACTTTTACAAGTTTGATAACGCCTGGGGGAAGATCATCACCTTTTTCAAATCGGCTCACAAGCTTCTCAGTTGTGTTCCTGCAAATTTCACATTGATCCCGATATCGTTCAAGAATGTCGTGGACCTTCTCCGTGAGCTGCGGGTTATCTAATACAATGCCTTCTATCTGAGCCACGGGAATCTCGGCCAGCATCTTGGAATCTATTTTATCACCTTTTTGAATCAGAACTTTTTTTCCTTTTTTGAGAGATGAAATAGATTTCTGGCCCACTAGCAATTGTTCAAGCTTTGTACGAACCACATCCTGAATAACCTCAAGCTTATCATCTCTTTCTTTTTCAAGAGAAGCGATCTCGCTATCTTCGATCCATCGGGTACGATCATCTTTTCCAACACCACGTCTTGAAAAAACTTTAGCATCAATGACAATCCCCTGAACGCCGGGTGGCACCCGCAAAGAAGTGTCCTTCACATCCCCGGCTTTTTCACCGAAAATAGCCCGTAGAAGTTTTTCTTCGGGTGAAAGCTGTGTTTCACCCTTAGGTGTAATCTTACCGACCAGTATATCTCCCGGCACCACTTCAGCACCGAGCCTGATAATACCGCTTTCATCCAACTCTTTTAAGGCTTCCTCGCCCACGTTTGGTATGTCTCGCGTGATATCCTCTTTACCCAGTTTGGTATCTCGGGCAACGACCTCAAACTCCTCAATATGAACAGAAGTATACACGCCGTCCCGATGAAGTCTTTCACCCACGAGAATCGAATCCTCAAAATTATAACCGCCCCACGGCATAAATGCCACAGTGATGTTTTTACCGAGAGCAAGTTCGCCATGGTCTGTGGCCGGACCGTCTGCAATGATCTGCCCGGCCTCCACTTTTTGTCCTTTTCTGACAATAGGACGTTGATTAAAGCAGGTATTCTGATTGGAACGGATGAATTTTGAGAGGTTATAAACCGTAACCGGTATTTCAGAGGCCTCGTCGTCATCCTTATCTTTATGTCTTATAACAATCCGGGAAGCATCCACATGCACCACAATACCATCGTGCTGTGTACCCACCGTAACACCTGAATCTTTGGCCACCACCCCTTCAATACCGGTACCCACTAAAGGTGCCTTGTTCGAAATCAGAGGAACTGCCTGACGCTGCATGTTCGAACCCATCAATGCCCTGTTGGCGTCATCATTTTCGAGGAACGGAATAAGGGATGCAGAAACACTCACAAGCTGGTTAGGAGAAATATCCATCAATTCAATATCCTCGGCCTTGACCATCATGAATTCTCCCGCCACCCTTGACGTTACCAACGGATTGACATATTTCCTATTTTCGTCCAGCAGCGCGTTGGCCTGGGCAACAGGGTGTTCTTTTTCTTCAAAAGCGGTGAGAAACTTGACATCTTGCAGCACAGTGGCATCTTTAACAACACTGTAGGGTGTTTCGATAAAACCATATTCATTGACTCGAGCATAAGTGCTCAGTGACACAATAAGACCAATATTAGGTCCTTCGGGCGTTTCTATGGGGCAAATTCGTCCGTAATGGGAAGGGTGGACATCCCTGACTTCAAAACCGGCCCTCTCACGCGTCAACCCGCCGGGTCCCAGTGCACTCAAACGTCTTTTATGGGTCGTTTCTGAAAGCGGATTTGTCTGATCCATGAATTGGCTGAGCTGGCTCGTTCCAAAAAACTCTTTAACAACGGCGGAAACCGGTTTTGGATTGGCAAGGTCGTGAGGCATCAATGTCTCAACATCCTGGAGAGTCATCCGCTCTTTAATGGCTCTCTCCATCCGAACAAGGCCCATACGATACTGATTCTCAACCAGTTCACCCACCGTTCGAACACGCCTGTTACCAAGATGATCGATGTCATCAACG
>PKTV01000121.1 GCA_002868985.1 Desulfobacteraceae bacterium
GTTTTTTACCTAAATCCTTATTACACGGGCTTTTACCTGTTGACTTTATAACTTTGTTGCTGTAACCCGTAAAAAATAAGGGGGAACAATGCATGAATGAACCGTTAAGAAAAGGAGGGAGCAGATGACAAAAGCAGAATTGGTCGAAGCTATGGCAACGGATGCAAAAATTTCTAAAGTTGCAGCTGGCGCAGCGCTGGAATCTTTTATGGCAAATGTTACAAAAGCGTTGAAGAAAAAAGACGGCAAAATTACATTGGTGGGGTTTGGTACTTTTGCAAAAGTTCGAAGAAAAGCTCGGAAAGGGCGTAATCCTCAGACCGGGGAACCTATGAAGATCAAGGCAAGAAATGCTGTAACTTTTAAGGCCGGAAAGAAACTCAAAGACGCGGTTTAAGACCATCTCTAACCAACATTGACAAAAGGCGGTTTGATCGCTTTACTATAAGTTGATCGGCCGCTTTTTTCTTTTTAATCAATAGTGCTAATTTTGCCTCTATTCTCCTTGACAGAGAACACCATTCTAATTAGAATTTTTCATTTAGGTTAAACTATAAAAAACAGCCTTTTCGGTTAACCCTTCAACAGGTGATTGGAAACTTTTGAATGAACAATGCATCAACATTTGAATATCATGGCGGACCCCCTGTCCAATTGATCGTAAATGAAGAGCGGGCCACCACACTCAAGGAGATTTCCCTGAACCTGCCGGACATTACCTTGAATGACCGACAACTTTGTGATCTCGAACTCCTGGCAACAGGGGTCTTTTCTCCCCTTGACGGCTTTATGACCCGATCTGACTATGAGTCTGTGCTTGACCGCATGCGATTGCAAAGCAACGTTCTTTGGCCCATACCGATATGCCTTGGCATTTCCGACACCAAGGCACGAACTCTGGAAGTCGGCCAATCGGTGACGTTAAGAGATCACGAAGGATTCTTGCTGGCCATCATGCATATTGAGGATATGTGGCCGGTGGATCGGGAAAAAGAAGCATCGTTGGTATATGGTACCACCGACCCAACGCATCAGGGCGTCAATTATCTATTGAGTACTGAGGGTGATTATTATGTCGGGGGTAAACTCGAGGTTTTAAGCATACCCCTTCACTTTGACTTCAAACAACTTCGGATGACACCGCAGGAAATCCGGCGTGTGTATCAAAAACTAAAATGGAAGAGGATTTTGGGATTTCAGACACGAAACCCCATCCAGCGTCTTCAGTTTGAAATGACGGTAAACGCCATGCGGCAGGCCAAGGCCAATCTCCTCCTTCTTCCGGTTACCGGAATGACAAAACCCGGCGATTTTGACCATTACACGAGAGTCCGATGCTATAGGGCTATGACCCGACATTATCCGCCGGATTCTTTTGTACTTAACCTGCTTCCTCTTTCCATGCGTCTGGCCGGCGCTAGAGAGGCGCTTTTGCATACCATCATTGCTAAAAATTATGGTTGCACTCATTTTGTTATCGGACGAGACCATGCCAGTCCGGGAACAGATGCGGCCGGGAAGCCATTTTACGAGAGCCGTGCAGCCCAAGAATTGACTGAGGAACACAGCGGAGATATCGGTGTGACCATTATTCCTTTTGAAGAGCTCGTCTATTTGCCTTTTGAAGATGAGTATCGTTCTTCAGATCAGATACCCGAGGGAGAGCAGTATATTTCTTTTTCAAGCTCTGATATTCGTGAACGAATCAGAAAAGGACGTAGAATACCGGAGTGGGCAACGTTCACAGAGGTAGTGGCTGAATTGAAAAAAGCATATCCATCCCCGGATGAACAGGGCTTTACAATATTTTTCACGGGCCTTTCAGGTGCGGGAAAATCGACCATTGCCAAAGTGCTCTATGCGCGCTTTCTGGAAATGGGCGATCGGCCGGTCACTTTGTTAGACGGCGATATTGTACGTCGAAATCTGTCGAGCCAGCTTAGTTTTTCCAAAGAGGACAGAGATATCAATGTTCGGCGCATCGGTTTTGTGGCCGGTGAGATCACCAAGAATCGTGGTGTCGCCATTTGTGCACCTA
>PKTV01000060.1 GCA_002868985.1 Desulfobacteraceae bacterium
AAGCCCGTGTAAAAAGGATTTAGGTAAAAAACATACTGACACAATAAAGGTGTAACCAATTGAGCGGACGGTGAGCTTATATTTGTTTAATTGATTCAAGATTGTCTATGCAAGATTCAGGTAATAGCCATTGGTGGCGTGGCAGGGATGATGCAAACCTGCACACTTCATCGATGTGGACGCCACTTTGTACAACGGCTTCATATTCTATGTCGAGAATTCTGTCTTCAAAGACGCTTGCATACCGTTGTATCGGTATTTCCCGAGTCGGTGGTTTCGTAATGTCTTTGGCATTAGCATAAAGCGCTTTTAAAAACAAATGGCCATCAGAATCGCGGGAGAGCATCGACATGGCCTTTGCGGCAAGAATCATCGAACTTTCCTTACAGACCTTCCAACTGCTCTGTTTCTCAACGAACCCGCTAATTGCAGCAGTTATTGTGCGCATTAGATTAATTCGTCGTGCAGCCAATAGACAGCAGAGGGCAACCCACGCCGCTGCCTTTGGATCCGAGTCAATTTTTTTCAAGTTCGTCTTGTATTTTTTCAAAACAAGACCATAAGGCTGATAGCATTTCCGGCATAAATACCCAGTCCCCAATGGGTTCGGGTATTTTTTATCCCGAATTGTGAAAAAGGAAATTTTTTCTTCGCATTTCTGGCAGTTCGGCATCTTTTTTCCGGTATTTAAAGTCTTCAAAACCATTTTGCCGCGTTATTTATGCAACGATGGGGTTTGTTTTAGACCAGAGTAACACAGGTGAAACGAAAGAACAATTGGGTACGTTTTATCCTTGACGATTTTATTAAAATTACGGTTTACTTTTGTGTAAGAATTACCCAAAAACCATCTTCATAAGGTCACTTTACTTTGTACATGTATTCGTAAATAGGTTAAGTATTTATAATTTGATTTATTCATTCTATGTATACAAAACTTCAAACTTCTGGACTTCAGCTTATACAAGATAGTGTCCAGATAAAAATACATCATCGTATATATGAATTAGAGCACTAAGTTCTTATGAAACCCATAGATAAAGGAGGATAAACAATGTCGGACACCATAGATCAAAAGATGGCATTGGCTTTCGCAAAGATGTCCAAATCAAGCGCTTTGAACAGATTATATGCGGCAAAAGTTAAAAGGGATGGAAACGTTTTGCTTTCCAAATTGCTGTATTCCATTTCACGGTCAGAAAAAATTCAGGATGGAGGATTAAGCGTATCCAGATAAGATTTTAGAGACTCAAAACGCTGAGGCGTTTCAAGTTCATTACCGGAATTGTGGTCAGTAATATTTACAACAACCGGTTCGTCCACGGATTCAGGCAAATGAAGTTCATCATCGGCGGTAATGGTGACAAAGGCGTCATTTCCTTTATACTCGACTTCTTTGACATACCACTCGAAACCACTGCAGCTCGATGATATCTTGAAACCATATGCTTCCATTATTTGATCAAGTTCCATTTTCTTCTCTTTTCTTAAGTATTTCAGAGGTCGGGGTGTTTTTATTTATTAAAGGTAAAATCATGTTGTGAAACAATTACAAATATTCAGGCTGTATGTCAAGAATTAACCCGGGTGAACGCTTGAGTCCGATTCCTTTATATCTATCTACTCAAAGGCTTCGTAATAATCCGGAGTTACCCTGTCTCTGGATCGAAAAATATGGTATATAAAGAATTGGTGCAGTACTCCATAAAATCTGCCCACCCTTTTCCCAAATGAGGACCGAAAATGACCCATAATATTGATGCATCGAATGCAATGACCATAAAGCTTGAAAACATATTGGATGAACTGCCCGATATGTCGAAATTTGTCGATGACATTCGCAGGGCTCCCAAGAGACATTTTTCCCTTTCAAAAAGTGATACCGTCCTGGCCATAAAAAACGCCCTCAGATATATCCCTGAGCACTGGCACGATATGTTGGCCCCCGAGTTTCTCGACGAATTACTGACACGCGGCAGAATTTATGGTTACCGATTCAGACCTCCCGGCAAAATCACCGGTCTTCCCATTGATAGATACAAGGGGCGGTGTGTTGAAGGCCGCGCCTTACAGGTGATGGTAGACAACAACCTCGACTTTGATATTGCGCTCTACCCTTACGAACTGGTCACCTATGGCGAAACCGGTCAGGTTTGTCAGAACTGGATGCAGTATCTATTGATCAAGCGCTATCTGGAAGAACTCACCCGGGAGCAGACACTGGTGGTTTCGTCCGGTCACCCGCTGGGTCTTTTTGCATCCTGTCCCGATGCCCCGCGAGTTATTATAACCAACGGCCTCATGGTGGGAATGTTTGACGACCAGGAAAACTGGCACAGAGCAGCTGCGCTGGGAGTGGCCAACTACGGCCAGATGACCGCCGGTGGATGGATGTACATTGGTCCCCAGGGAATCGTTCATGGAACTTACAGTACCATCCTGAACGCCGCTCGCAAAAAATTTGGAATGTCTGCCGAGGGCGATCTTTCCGGACATCTCTTTGTGTCTTCCGGTCTCGGGGGAATGAGCGGCGCCCAGGGAAAATCCGTGGAAATAGCCCGGGGAGTAGGGATTATTGCTGAAGTTGACGACTCTCGAATCCGGACCCGGCACGATCAAGGCTGGGTAACTAAAATCGTTGATACACCGGGTGAAGCCTTCCTTTTGGCAAAGGAATACCAGGAAGAAAAAAGCAGCATCGCCATCGCTTTTTACGGCAATATCGTCGACCTGCTCGAATATGCGGTAAAAAATAATATTTTAATAGATCTCCTTTCTGACCAAACGTCCTGCCATGTGGCATATGACGGCGGCTATTGTCCTCAAGGCCTGACATTCGAACAGCGCACTGAAATGCTAAAAACCGATCACAACGGATTCAAAAAGATGGTGGATATTTCTCTGAGGCGTCATTTTGAACTCATTAAGACCCTGGTCAACCGCGGGACCTACTTTTTTGATTATGGAAACAGCTTTTTAAAAGCTGTCTTTGACGCGGGTGTCATTGAAATCTGCAAGAACGGCAAGGACGCCATAGACGGATTTATCTTTCCATCCTACGTGGAAGATATCATGGGGCCTATGATGTTCGACTATGGTTACGGCCCATTTCGTTGGGTTTGCCTCACTAAAAAGCCCGAAGACCTTGAAAAAACCGATCAGGCCGCCATGTCATGCATCGATCCAGAGCGACGCTTTCAGGACAAAGACAATTATATCTGGATCCGGGATGCAGAGAAAAACCGCCTTGTGGTTGGAACCCAGGCCAGAATCCTTTACCAGGACGCCATGGGCAGGATGAAGATTGCCCTGAAATTTAATGACATGGTCCGTAAAGGTGACATCGGCCCTGTTATGCTGGGCCGGGATCATCACGACACAGGCGGAACAGATTCGCCTTTCAGGGAAACGGCCAATATCAAAGACGGCAGCAATGTTATGGCAGAGATGGCAATCCACTGCTTTGCAGGAAATGCCTCAAGGGGTATGAGTATGGTTTCACTGCACAACGGTGGTGGTGTGGGCATTGGAAAAGCCGTTAACGGTGGTTTTGGTCTGGTCCTGGATGGGAGTGAACATGTGGATAATATTATCCGTCGGGCCATAACATGGGATGTCATGGGTGGTGTTGCCCGAAGGGCCTGGGCCAGAAATAAAAACGCCATTGAAACCAGCATCGCTTTTAACCTGGATGACCCGAAACTAAATCACATCACACTCCCGTTTATTCCCGACGACGCAATGATCGAAAAACTTGTATTAGATACATTGGATACAAGTTAGGGCTTCGCCCCAATTGGAATGATGGATTACTGGAATAATGGAGCAATGGGTTCTAACATAATGTAATTGTTGGGTTAATGGCAATTTTGTATTGACGATGAAATTAAAAATGGATAATATCCTTTTGAAAATCAACCTTCCAGTATTCCACTATTCCATTATTCCATTTCGAGGCAAGCGTTCAAGCCTCGTAAAATGCCCATTTTTTTTATCAAGTTGTAGAATTTTCGAAATGTTTTAGGGGAAATATAATGTTGATTGAAATGAAATTGAATGCGTTTTTGGACAAAACCGCCTCGAGTGATCCGGTCCCGGGTGGCGGCAGTATTTCAGCCCTGGCTGGGGCCTCTGCGGCCGGTCTCGTGGAAATGATTGCCAATATTACTGCCGGCGGAAAGGGACTTGAAGCAACCAAAACAGAAATGAAAGAAATCTCCGGAAAAGCTGCCGCGTTCCGGGAAAGATTATCCGAATGTATTGATCGGGATTCTAAGGCATATAACCAGGTCATTTCATCCTTTAAGATGCCAAAGAATAATGACGCCCAAGCAAAAACCAGGACCAGGGCCATTCAGGCGGCATTGAAACATGCTGCCGAAGTACCCCTGTGGGTTGCGTCTGAAACACTTAAACTTATGACACTCGCAGAAATCGTGCTGAAAAAAGGGAACCCCAATGCCGTTACCGACGGGCTGGTGGCCGTCATGATGGCAAGGACAGCCATCTTGGGCGCACTGTGCAACGTAAAAATAAATTTAAAATCCATAACAGACACATCATACGTTTCAAAACTTAAAGCACAGGTCAGAGAAATGGAAACAACAGCGATGAAAAAGGAAAAAGACCTTTTGGCACTTGTAAACCTCTAAACGAATGAATCGCAGATTGAGAATTGAGGTGTTATACACTCTAACCGCCAGTGATGTACTTCTCAAGTTCCCGAATGGCAAATTGCTGATCAGAGATAATCTGCCTGACCACATCGCCAAGGGTAACGATACCGATTAACTGATTATTTTTCAAGACAGGTAAATGACGTATGCGTTTGGCCGTCATTAATGCCATACTTTCTTCGAGAGTAGAATTGGCATCGATATAAAACACCTCCCGTGTCATGAGTTCGCCCACAGATGTGTTTTTGGAAGATTTATCTTTCAGGATGACCTTACGGGCGTAATCACGTTCAGAGAAAATTCCCATCAGCTTCTCTTTTTCTATGACAAGCAGTGCCCCAACATTTTTTTCAGCCATTATTTGTAATGCGTTATATGTTGTTGCCTGGGGCGCAATAGACCAAATATCGCTGCCTTTAACTTGTAAGAGTTGTTCAACTGTACGCATGACTTGTATCTCCTCTCCCTATTGGCTTACCAACGAAATCTTATTATTGTAGGAAATAGCCTGTTGTGATAATAAAACCTCAATGCAGCAAAAGTCAAGGATACCCCGTATCCGGTGTATGGCAGACATTTAAAAAAAAACGCGGATATACTTATCAAGACATATGGATACTGTTAGAATTATTGGAACCGGTTCTTATGTACCTCCTACCATCCTGACGAATTTTGATTTACAGAAAATGGGCCTTGACACAACAGATGATTGGATCGTTCAGCGGACCGGTATTCGCGAGAGAAGAATTGCAGACCCGGAGGGGGTTCAAAAACCACACCCATTTCATATCAGAGCGTGGTATTTCTTACCATGATCCCAAATTTTAGATAATTACCGACATCATTTAATTGTAAAAAGATGTGTTAAAGATCACTTAAAAGCTCATCGAATTTCACACCAATCCCTCTTGAATCGACTCTTACAATTCTACCACCGACAGAGATGTCTTCTTCAATTTTGGGAGGCGATAAAATCACCTCAATTTGCTGATCAATATGAAAGCTAAAATCGGTCTGAATAAAAACGCCAGAATTGCTTATATTTTTAGTCATAAACATAAATGTAAAACCATTTTTTGAGAGTTCAACGGGGGTTGCAAAAGGTTTCCGGGGATACCCCCTTAATTCCAAACGGTTAGGGTGTCCTCTTAGCTTCAAAATTTTAGAGTGATACCAATTTGTAAGTCTTTCCAAAAGTTCACATCTTTTTTCTTCAGATATACCGGTAATCAATGACGACAGGTCTTTTCCATTTCTTTCATCGGATAATTTGGCAATTAATACTGCCTGGAGTTTTCGTCTTTCAGCTTCTGACATGAAAGAGATTATTTGGAACAAAAGAGAGTTGACTTCGTATATGTTAAATCTACCATTATTATTTGCCATATAAAAAGTTCCTATTTTTTTCCCTTCTTTTCGTACTTTTTAAGGACTTCGTTTAAAAGGCGTCTAATTTCTTCATTGCGGTCAGAAATGCGGTTTTCATACCTGTAACCATCAATACGCTTAACAGGTCTTCATCCAGAATTAGAAGAACTTTCGGTTTGTCAATAGCCATTTGGAATACATATTTTAATGAACAAAATAAATCAAGAAATTATATCGACAATTACTTCATATTCGACAGTAGATATATAACCTATATAATACATTCAACCCAAAACTACAGTGAAATGAAAACTCAATCAAACATAGCGCTTAATGGAACCTGCAACGGTGACGTTTTGGGCGGTTTATTACTGTGTACCGAGTAAAGCCTTCAGCGCTTTTGTTTGGGAAGTGGGTAGCTATAGGCCAGAAAAAAGCCCCTGGCGTGGGATACCAGAGGCTAAAGGAGGTCAGGCTGTGAAGAAATTATTATTAGCCTAAAACCTAAATGATAATACCACATTGTGATATGTCAAGACGTTCTTAAACAAAGAGAAAGTGAGGGGCTTATTATGTGAGCAAGAGTCAGACAAAAAGTTAAAGGAAAAAGTAACCCATAAGGGAGGATCATATCCCGAAATGGAAAACGAACATCCCGGAAGGTTGACGATAAGAAAACAACCGGAAATGGTTCTTTACTCTATTTTTGCTCGTTTTTACAAATGCATGGGTATCGGTAAATTGATCGGTTGGATACAATCAAATTCTTACGGAAAATTCCATCACCGATTGGTTTTTTTTAGGGTGGTTTATAACAGGAAATTCGCAGCGGCAGAATGCTTAACTTAGCATTCTGCCGCAATTTTTATCTTTAATATTCGACTATCCGATGGATGTTGGTTTGCAGAGATGTTTGTCTTCCATGGCCACTCGGCCACACCCATCACATACGTATTTCATGGCAGATAATTTATCCTTGCACATATGCGAGTGTTCTGCCTTGTGAGATCCGCAAAAACTACAATTTTCCGCCTCGCCACAGGGGTTACACAAATGCCCGGGCGCATCCGCCGCCGCACCACAATTTTTACAGGTATAAGCCATAATAATATCCCTCCCATTTTTAAATATCGTTTGTTTACTAACTTATTCCATTAAAGTGCCATATTTTATATTTAGCTACGAAAAACGCATTGTCAAGCAAAGGGGGGGTATTAAATATTTAGGTTTCCCGGTTTTAAAATCATTGTCACCATTCAGGGGGCAGTTGTTTTCTCGAAACGTTGTTGACGAAGACACCGAAGTGAAGGAGAAATAACTGTCCCCCTGAACACATACAAATCGTCAGCGGCTGAGAATTAATCTTATTTCTCTAACCAAACCATAATAGGGTAAATTAAAAGGACCAGAACTGATTATCAAACCAGATTTTTTCCCTTAACGCTTTGTCAATATCCAGCAGCATGTTTAAATGATCGCGCTCCCAGGTTGTAAGCCATTCGTATAAGTCTTTGGCTTCGGGGTCGGATGCAGTTTTCGCGCTTTTTGCGTAAAGCTGAATGGCGCGTTCCTCCATGGCGATACCTGCGGAGATCGCAGCGGCTTCAAAACCGGCCGCCGAAATTTTCTCCTTAATTTCTCGTGTCAAAACCTTGGATGCAACGCTGCTGGTGTCTTTTTCATAAAGATCGCCGGAGATGAATTTTTTGTCTTTATGATATGCCTTGAACTGCTCGGACAGCGTTTGGATGTGCTTTTGCTCTTCCTTGGCCAACATGTCAAAAACTTCCTGAACCGCCTTGTTTTCGGCGTTTCCGGCAATGTTTTCATAAAATGCTTTTCCTCTTCGTTCCAGCAAAATCGCCTGCTTTAATATATTCAGCGTAGTATTTTCTTCCATAGCGTTTTCCTTCTCAAAATTTTGTTCTTGTTAACACCCTCAATATAAGGTTTCCAGACATTCCATGGTAAATGTCTTTATCTTATCAAAATGACCGTCGACAATCTTGGTCACCCATGTTGGATCCGCCAGAAGTGCACGGCCGATGGCCACCAGATCGAATTCGTCTCGCGAAAGGCGATCCAACACATCGTAAATGGTCTTTTCGGAACTTTTGGCTGTTTCTCCTTTAATCCGCATGCTGACAAAATCCGTATCCAAGCCCACGCTGCCCACGGTGATAACAGGTTTTCTTGTTATCTTTTTTGTCCAACCGGCCAGGTTCAAATCAGAACCGGGAAACTCAGGTTCAAAAAACCGCAATGAACTGCAGTGGAAAATATCCACACCCGCATCCAACAGGGGGGCTAAAAATGCTGCCAATTCTTGGGGCGTGTTCGCCAGTCTTGAATCAACACCTCCCATTTTCCATTGGGAAATGCGCAGACAAATCGGAAATTCTTTACCCACCTTATCTCTCACCGCCCGGATTAACTCGGATGCAAAATAGGTGCGTTCAGCCAAGGTTTCACCACCGAAGCGATCCGTCCTTTTATTGGTTCGGTCCCAAAAAAACTGGTCCACCAGGTAACCGTGGGCGCCGTTAATTTCGATTCCGTCAAATCCGATGTTTTTGGCCTGTTTCGCCGCCTTTGCAAATGCCAGGATGATGCCGTCAATATCATCCACCGACATTTCAACAGGGGGTTCGCCGTCTTCTATGGCTGGATGCGGAATTGACGAGGGGCCGTAACTCGGCCGTTTTCGGTACGGTGCCATACCGCGCTGACGCACACTGCCGGCATGCCAAAGCTGTGGAAATATCTTACCTCCGGCGCTATGGACGTCTTCCACTACACGTTTCCAACCTTTTAAAGCCTTTTCCCCGAAAAAATTAGGAACATCCGGATAGGCATGGCCGGTGACGTCCACCACCGTTCCTTCTGTAATGATCAACCCCACATGGTTTTCCGCTCTTCTTCTGTAGTATTTTGCCACTTCGGGACCGGGAATGTGTTGGGGAGATCTGTTTCGGGTCATGGGTGCCATCACCACCCGACCGGGCAATTTTAGCGTTTTAAGTTTAAAAGGTTTGAGCAGGTCTTTAACATTCATGATGGTCATCTTTTAAAATTTGCACGAAATCAAAGGCTAAAATGATGATTTTACTTTTCGGCAAGAATTTTTCGCAATACATACTGAAGAATGCCGCCATTGACAAAGTAGTCGACGTCTATTTCCGTATCGAGTCGGGCAATAACCTCAAAAGAAATTTCTTTTCCGTCCGCTTTAATCGCTTTTACGGAAAGTTCCTTTCTCGGGTGAATATCTGCGATGCCTTCGATGAAGAAGGTTTCCGAGCCTGTCAGACCCAGGGTTTCCAGATTCTCATTTTCTTTAAACACCAGGGGCAGTACGCCCATCCCGACCAGGTTACTCCGGTGTATGCGCTCAAAAGACGTCGCAATCACCGCTTTGACTCCCAGAAGGGCCGTTCCCTTGGCGGCCCAGTCCCTGGAAGAACCGGTGCCGTATTCCTTACCGCCCAAAACCACCAGTGGTTTTGACTCCTGAATATATTCCATGGCCGCATCGTAGATAAACATTTGAGTTTTGTCCGGGAACTTGAGTGTAAAACTTCCCTCCTTAGGGGATACCAGTTTGTTTTTAATCCGGATATTACCAAACGTTCCCCGCATCATGACCTCGTGATTCCCCCTTCGCGAACCATACGAATTAAATGCTTCGGAAACGACATTTTCTTTGATAAGATACTTTCCGGCAGGATACTCGGCCGGTATGGCACCTGCAGGAGAAATATGGTCTGTGGTCACCGAATCTCCCAACATTAACAGCACGCCGGCATCCGCCACATCCAAAGTTTTGAGCTGGTCCAGACTGAAATTTTCAAAAAAAGGTGGTTTTTTGATGTAGGTGGACTTGGGATCCCACTCGAACGTTGTACTTTCCGCAACATTCAAAGAATGCCAGAATCGATCTCCATCAAAGATTTTACCGTATTCCTCTTTGAAGAACTCGTTTTTAACGTGTTTTTTGACCAGGCGGTCGATTTCATCATCACCAGGCCAGATATCTTTCAGATAGACCGGCTCTCCGTCTTCATCGAAGCCCAGGGGCTCCATGGTCAAATCGATATCGATCCTTCCGGCAATGGCAAATGCCACCAGCAGCAGGGGGGATGCCAGATAATTGGCTTTGATACTTTGGTGGATTCTGGCCTCGAAATTTCGGTTTCCCGACAGAACCGAAGCCACGGTGAGTTCGTTTTCAGCGATAGCTCTTTCAATCTCCGGATGCAAGGGGCCGCTGTTTCCGATACAGGTGGTACATCCAAAGGCCGCCAGATGAAAGCCCAGCATCTCCAGGTAAGGAATCAGGCCGGCGGCTTCCAGATATCGAACGACCACTTTGGATCCCGGCGCCAGGGACGTCTTCACATAATCCGGAACCTTCAATCCCTTATTCACGGCATTTTGGGCCAGAAGCCCTGCACCGATCAGGACAGAAGGATTCGAGGTATTCGTGCAGGATGTGATGGCGGCGATCACAATGCTCCCGTTGCCGATGCTTGCTTCTTTTCCGTTGATAGTCATTGCACACTTTTTAGCATCAATGGGTTTACAAGACGACAGCCTGGCGGTCTGGCAGCCCGATTCATCGTGAAATGTGGACACGGCGCTCATTTCCGCATTTCGGTCATATTCACATTCCAGAACTTCAGCAAATTTGCCTTTTAAATCCTTTAACTCGATTCGGTCCTGGGGTCGGGCCGGACCCGCCAGCGAAGGCTTTACCGTGGAAAGATCCAGCTCGATCACTTCAGAGTATTCCGGCGTTTCATCGCCGGTGTAAAAAAGACCCTGGGCACGGGTGTAGATGTCCGTAAGAACCGCTCGATCTTCTCGATTCGTAAGTTTAAGATATTCCACGGTTTTCTCATCCACCGGGAAAAAACCGATTGTGGCACCGTATTCAGGGGTCATGTTTGCAATGGTGGCCCTGCCCGGAATAGTGAGCTTCTTCATCCCCGGACCAAAATATTCGACAAACTTTTCAACCACGTGATGTTTTCTGAGAAGTTCGGTAATGACCAGAACGAGGTCGGTGGCCGTAACCCCTTTTTCGAGTTCGCCGACCAACCGGACACCCACGACCTGGGGAATCGACATGTAATAGGGTTGTCCCAGCATGACGGCTTCTGCTTCGATGCCGCCAACCCCCCATCCCACCACACCAATGCCGTCAATCATGGTGGTGTGTGAATCGGTGCCGACCAACGTGTCGGGATACGCTGTCCAGCCGCCGTTTTGTTTTTGGGCCATCACCACATGGCCAATATACTCAAGGTTCACCTGGTGGCATATCCCGGAATTCGGCGGAACGACCCTGAAATTATCGAAGCTCTTCTGAGCCCATTTCAAAAGGGCGTATCTTTCCCCGTTCCGTTCGTATTCTTTGGCGACATTCTTTTCTAAAGAATCTGCTGTCCCGTAATGGTCCACCTGCACGGAATGGTCAACAATCAGGTCTACCGGAACCAGAGGATTGATCTTCATGGGATCTCCGCCAAGATCTTTGACCGCATCCCGCATGGCAGCCAGATCGACCACTGCCGGAACGCCGGTAAAGTCCTGCATCAGTACACGGGACGGATGAAACGGTATTTCCACGGGTTCGTCATATGACTTTTTCCATTGCGCGATATTTATGATATCTTGTTTCGTCACCGTCCGACCGTCGAATTTTCTTAACAGATTCTCAACCAGTATTTTGATGGAAAACGGAAGTCGTTTGATATCGGCGATTCCTTTTTTCTCCAGCAGCGTGATATCCGCGATACTGTAATTTCTCCCATTGACTTCTATCTGCTTGATAAACTCTTTTTTGTCCATGGCTGTCCTTTTCTCCAATACCCTCTTGTTGAATGCATGTTAATTTTCAATTTAGTTCCTTAAAAAAACCATGTCCTAACCCGGACAAACCAAAAAAAACAAATCACAAAAAACAAATAATA
>PKTV01000104.1 GCA_002868985.1 Desulfobacteraceae bacterium
CACCAATCTGATTTCCGTCAGGGTCGATTACTCTGACCTCTTTTGCCCTTATATTCCTATTAATATTTATTCTATTTCCTCTGGACCTATTTGCATGTTTCGAAATAGCTATACCCGCACCTCCTTAGCTATAATTTGTTGACTTTGAACAAAACTAAAAAATGGTAACAATAATTTTTTCCAATCCCATATTCCTGAGTTTTACATGTTATCCATCACTCGGGTCGGGAGTAAAATCTGAAATATATAACATTATTAATAAATGCAAGAAAAAAATGCAAGAAAATAAAACGAAAGCCGCTCCATTGAAATAACATATTTTTGACAATCACTATTACCTGAATCTTGAACGAGTCGGAGGCTTTCATCTGTAGGGCACTTAAGGACGAGGCCATCGTCTGCGATTGCGAACCCTTAATAACGAGGCAAATGAAAGCCTCCAACCCGCCCTTCAGGGTGAAAATTGATGAGAAAAAAGAAAATCATCATCCGACCTGCCCGCTCGTGCCTCGCAGAGGCAGGCGGGTTCACCATTTGGGTAAAATGTATGATGTTATGGTGTTGTTTAAACCAGCTTCAATTAAGGACTATAAAAATTTTCATTAATTTTCAATCAAAATTAAGGTATTGACCTTCTTGAGATTTATGACTGCCCGAGTGTATATTCGGCCAAGAGGCTTCCCTTCCAGTAGGAATTTTCCGGAGTGTTGAAAAAAGCCTTAAAAAGTTCCAGACTGTTTTGGCGTAAAATATTGGGTACAATTGAAATTGGATTATTCGTGTATAAAGGTGGCAGTTTTGTCAAATCACAATTTATGCCCCCACCCATTACATCTTCGTATGCGTATACAATTTCGCTGATACCACTTAAAATCAATGCCCCCAGGCACATCAGGCAGGGCTCCATGGTTGTAAAGAGGACAATCCTCTTTTTGTCTGCATTTATATCCATATCTGCCAGACGCTTAAGTGCAATCATTTCCGCGTGGTCGATTTCGTTTGGGGAATGTCCCATTGTGCCTTTTCTGGCGCCTGTTGCAAGGATCCGGTTCTGATGGACCAAAACACATCCGACAGGGAATTCTCCGGCATCTAACGCTTTCCTTGCCTGGTCCAACGCTTTTTTCATGAAATATTCATAGTCCATATTTTTATGAAGGCCCCTAATCTTTAAGTTAGATAAAGGAAAGAGAAAATAGGAAAGAGGATAGGGAAACCACCCCGCCCGCCTCGCCTGAGCGAGAGCGATGGCGGGCAGGGGATGAACAAAAATAAACACAAATATTTTGAAAAATAAGAAAGTAAGAAAGTGAGTAGCAAGAAGGTAAGAAGGTTGGCATATCCTAGAGTCTCCGACCTTATATCCTTCTTAACTTACTGTTTTTCAAGACTTACTCATCTTCTAACATCATTTGAATCCATTTGCGGTGATCTATTTTCTAATTCCCAATTCCTATTTTCTAAAATGAACATTCAATAAAGAATATTCCCTAATACAAAGTTACAACCTGCATATGGTATCATCACACGGACAGCTGCCGTCGACTTCATAGGCATAGACGATTCTCGATTCAATTTCAGCCTGTTCGGCAGAGATCCGATTAAGATTCGTTGCGGCTATCTTTTCAACGAGATCGACCTTGGACGGGATCGACTGAAGACCCTGGGCAACCACCTCACCGGTTTTTCCCTCCAAAATGTCAGCGTCCTTACCGTTTGTCACAACAACGATCGGAACCTGGTATGGCGTCACAAGTCTAGATACCGCCAGCGCCGGCCGCTGCCGGGTGACCAAGGAACCAGGACCGTACTTGATGATCATACCCGTTTTGCCTGACACATTAATCACAAAATCGATCTTTATCATCGCATGCTTTTTTCCGGCAGATACCCGGAGTTCACGACGGGGTTTGATTTCTTTTTTTGTGAACCCTTTTTGGTTTACTAACATACGGGCCAGATTTTGTTTATATCTTTCGTCGTGTGTGTCTCGGATGGTTTCAACGGTGATAAAATCGACCAGTTC
>PKTV01000301.1 GCA_002868985.1 Desulfobacteraceae bacterium
AAAAGGAAGACGATCCGTCCATTAATCGTCCTACCCTCCTCCGAAGCTAGGTTCAGGCGTAATCGAACTTGGCTTTTTGAATCCACATTCTTACAACCCAATCGGGGGGTATTGATCGGAATAAAAATATAAGATAGATACTTTTAGAAAAGAGGGCAATCCATCCCTGAATCGCCCTCTTCCTATTATAAACATACCCACCTCAGAAACCTATTGATGTCGTTTGAGATAAAGGACTATACCGTCTTAGGACCAGTGAGGACTGCAAAAAGATTGTCAACGGCAACATCCAAATGTTCATCGCGATTATATATTCCTTCAGCAAGCTGCTCCCGAATCACACGGACTTTTTCCTTACTAAATCGCGTTGTCAAAGGGAGTCTTTTATGATGTCGGAACCGTGATTCTCTCTCGGTCCTGCGGGAGTTCCTATGGGTACCAATTGCAGTTAAACTGCTCATTTTTACCTCTCTTTCAATTCGTGTATTTCCTTAGCAATCACCTGAGTCAAACAGGGATGTATTGGCGCGCGCAATCCACACACACTCATTGAAGGGGAACCCAGAAAAAACGGATCCCTCTTCGGCAAGCTGAAAAATCAGCTGTCGCCGATGAGGATCAAAAGAAAGCTGCTAACACGACAAATGTGATTACAGTATAGGATGAATTCGCAGAGAAGCAAGATAAAAATTAAATATAATACAAGTATATTTTGTCGCCTTTTGTCGAACTGATAGGAACCGCCCTGTTTTCCGCCCGTACAGTCCAATCGAAGTGTATTAAAGCCCTATTTAGCCTTAGATTTTTCGCAAAACAACCGACAAAGACTTTTCAGTTCCGACAGCGTGGTGTCTGTATCTCTCGTACAGGAGAAATCTCTAACTAAACGGTAAACGACATGGAAATGCAAGGGGGTAAAAGAAGCAGCCTAAATCAATAATATCGACTGTTTTATTTGATTGCTTTCAAAATCCTCTTCAGATGCATATTCGCAAATCACCTCTTCTGAGATCACTACGAAATGCCCGTCGGCCCGCTGCTTTACTACTAACCACATATCGCCGCCAGACTGCCATGTCTGACCGCCGAGAATCTCCGCTGTTTTCGTTGCTTGTATTTCATCCATTTTTCAATGCCCCCTATTCTTCTTTATCCAAGATAAAATCTGATCCATATTTCAGACACGAAATAGTGTGTCCAACCCATGGTAATGTCCTTTCAGTAAAATGATTATATTGATTTATTTGATTTTGGCAAGTGAATAAAAAAGGACCCGGAGTTACAACCGGATCCCAGGAGTCAAAAGCAGCGACAGCGGGGTTTCCAACTGATTCCACCAGTTGAGGTTAAAATGCCAGTCAAACGAGTGGCCAGCTCCCGTCCCTTTAGTTTGCTCCTCTCACTCATATTTGAGTTCCTTTATTCTCCCCAACGACAAGGTCCTTTGAACTTAAATTCCTTATGGCATTCTTTACGTCTGGAACCAATGAGACGGGCACACTGAGAGACCTGAGCCCAGTTCTCAGCACACTAGGCATAACATTGATCCGGCCGGCAAGCTCCCCGCAAAGAGAAACAGGGGTGTCATCGGATTCTTTAACCACTAACTCTATGAGCCGTAGGATAGTCGGGTGGTCGTCGATGAAGTATTGAGTAACCATGGGATTCTCTCGTCCGGCCGCCATGGTGTATTGGGTTAGGTCATTGGACCCGATGCTGAAAAAGTCTACGTGTTTCTTCAGAGAAGGGATCGACAAAGCCGCTGCTGGCGTCTCGATCATCGCACCAATACGTGGCAACACGCGGATGCCCATTTCGTCGGCCAGCAGTTCCGTGACATCTCTCCTTCGGAGCC
Source organism: Desulfobacteraceae bacterium (assembly GCA_002868985.1). Taxonomy (GTDB): domain Bacteria; phylum Desulfobacterota; class Desulfobacteria; order Desulfobacterales; family UBA11574; genus UBA11574. The sequence goes on from PKTV01000301.1 coordinate 1,856, forward strand.
GGCAAGTAGATTGGGATCTTCTGAGGGCGAAGGTTCTGCGGCCCCTTCGTTCGGGTCAGAAACACCCAGGCCGTTCGGATCGGCTGTTTGGATCTGATTGGGGTCTGAAATGTTCGCCCGCTCATCGGAAGCCTTCTTTGCGATGTTTTGTTTGTCTTCTGCGAGGAG
>PKTV01000238.1 GCA_002868985.1 Desulfobacteraceae bacterium
AATGAGGGTATTCTGTATTCCTGATGTAAGTATCCGTGTTGGAATCAGGTTGCTGTATCGAAAGCGCTTTAAACAAAACCCTTATCTTTTGGAATTTTTTTCTGAGGTGATGTGTTTTTATTTTGAGAATGTTTTCCCGGAACCGTCTTCATGGACAAAGAGATTCGGCCTCTGTCAATATCGACATCGATGACCGTCACCATGACGTTCTGGTTGACCTTGACGATATCCGCGGGATTTTTCACGTATCTGTCCGACAGTTCGCTAATGTGCACCAGGCCATCCTGGTGCACGCCCATATCTACAAAAGCCCCGAATGCAACGACGTTGGTGACAATGCCCGGAAGCTTCATGCCGGACTTTAGATCCTTGATCTCTTTAATGCCGTCTGCAAAAGCGAACGCTGTAAATGATTCTCTCGGATCACGGCCCGGTTTTGACAGCTCATCCAGTATATCATTTAAGGTCGGTATTCCAACCGTGTCTGTTACATACGTTGAAATGTCTATTTTTTCCCTGAGTGTTTCATCGGCCATCAAATCTGTCACCTTGCACCCAAGATCGCGGGCCATGGTTTTTACGATGTGGTAGCTTTCAGGATGCACTGCACTCGCATCTAAAGGGTTATGGCCCTTATTTATTCTCAAAAAACCCGCTGACTGTTCGAAGGCCTTTGGACCGAGCCGCGGCACATTCTTTAACTTTATCCTTGATGGAAAAGGGCCGTTTTCATCTCTATGGGCCACGATATTTTTGGCCAATTGAGGACCAAGCCCCGAAACATACGTCAGGAGCTGGACGCTGGCTTGATTGACATCCACTCCCACACTGTTAACGCAGCTGATCACCACGTCATCCAGGGCCTGCTTTAAGGAAGACTGATCCACATCATGCTGGTACTGACCGACTCCGATGGATTTTGGATCGATTTTGACCAGTTCGGAAAGCGGGTCCATCAAGCGTCTGCCAATGGAAATTGCTCCGCGGATCGTCAGGTCGAGATCGGGAAATTCTTCACGGGCAATGGCCGATGATGAGTAGATAGAAGCCCCGCTTTCATTGACCAACATGACATGAACATCGTCAATGGACAAATTTTTAACAAAATCTTCGGTTTCCCTGCCTGCGGTACCATTGCCGATGGCAATGGCTTCGATATGATATTTGTGGCACAGCATCTTAACTGTTTGCGCAGCTTCCTGGGTCTTTTTTTCAGACAGATGAGGATATATCGTCTCATGGTGAAGAAATTTCCCCTGTCTATCCAGGCAGGCTATCTTACATCCTGTCCTGAACCCCGGGTCAATCCCCATAACCCTTTTGGCACCAAGGGGAGGGGCCAATAGGAGCTGCCGCAAGTTATCTTCAAATATCTTAATGGCCTCGGCATCGGCGCGTTCTTTTGAGACCAGACGCGTTTCTGTTTCCATGGACCGTGATAGAAGCCTTTTGTAGCTGTCGTGAACCGCGAGGTTAACCTGTTTCGAGTCCTTGCCGTCCCCTTTGACAAAAAGCTTATCCAATATCGTGATGGCATCTTCTTCAGGAGGCGCTATGGTAAGGTTTAAGATGTCTTCTTTCTCTCCCCGCCGCATGGCAAGTATTCTGTGTGAAGGCGCTTTGGAAATAGATTCTTCCCAATCAAAGTAGTCTTTATACTTGGCACCTTTTGATTCCATTCCGGACGAAACCACGCTTTTAATGGTCCCTTTTTCCATAAATAACCGGCGTAACCATGCTCTTGCCTTGGAATCCTCATTGATCCATTCTGCAATAATATGTCCGGCACCAATGAGTGCGTCCTCAGCTGTATCCACTTTTTTCTCAGAGTCTACAAAATTAGCGGCCAATACATATGGATCCTTTCCTGTTTGCTCAAATATAATTTTTGCAAGAGGCTCAAGGCCTTTTTCCATGGCAATAGTCGCTTTGGTCCGACGCTTGGGCCGGTAGGGGAGATATATATCTTCAAGGATCGCCATGGTATCGGCCGCAAAAACCGCCTCTTTCAGTTCATC
>PKTV01000340.1 GCA_002868985.1 Desulfobacteraceae bacterium
CCCAGATTTGTCAACGATGATGATAATGTACAAAAAGGATTTGACCATGCATTAAAATTTGCCACCTCTTACATGAAAAGACAGATCGAATTGGCAAAAGAATTATTTGAAGTTGCATTGCCAGACATTCGCAATGCCATAAAAGATGCGAAAGATCCCAGAATTTTGATATTCCATAAGTTCGATAAGACATGGCTAAATTTTATTTCACGAGAGTCTGAAGAAGCCCTATTCGCTATTTTCCCAACGCATAGAAAGACTTGGGCAATTAGATGTATTCCCCAAAAGGGGAAAAAGTTTGAATATTGCAAATTATTACCTGCAGAGTGGGGAGGAAGACAGAGAGATTTTGCCGAAATATCTGGTGTTCGTGATGCCCTCTACTGCCATAACGGGTGTTTTCTCGCAGAAGCTGACAGTCTTGAAGGAGCTGAGAAACTGGCTATTATTGCTCTGGGATATTGATTTTCTTAAGATGTCATTATTAAGTATTACAGCCTTTCATCTTTTTTTCCCAGTTTCTGCATGGGTTTTCTCTAAAAGCTCTTTGACCTTGGCGACAATCTCATCATTCGAGAAAGGCTTGGTTAAATAGGCGTCCGCACCAAGTGCAAGCCCCTTAGCGATATCAACCTCACGTCCCTTGGCAGTCAAAAACATTATTTTGACATCTCGATAATTGAGATCCAAACGGATAATTTCGCAAACCTCATAGCCGTCAATTCCGGGAAGCATGATGTCCAATATCACAAGATCCGGCTTGTAATGGTAAATCAGATCCAAGGCATCTTCGCCCCTTTCTGCTGCCATGACCCTGTAGCCCTGCTGTTCCATCAAAAATTGAATAGGCACAACAACATCTGGCTCATCATCAACTATGAGAATTTCTTTTGGCATTAAAAATTAGCTTTGTATTATGCCTTACCCCCGAGCCAATTCTTTACCGTACGCTCAAATTCATCGCTTTCCATTAGTTTGAGGATAGCGCGATTGATTTTTTCACGCAGCGGGCTGCCTTGGGGAAGGGCCAGACCGTAATCCTGTGGTTCAAATATTTTCCCAACCACAGTAATTTTTCCTTTACCTTTTCTGTTTGCATAAAATAGAAGATTCGGGGAATCGTATATTCTATGCAGAACACAATACAGAGTATCAAGCTTACAAGACAGTAAATCTATCTTTTGTCTTTTTTGCGATTTTTCTTTCTAAATAGCTTTTCTTTAAGTCCTTTATATCCATCAACTACTTTATCTTTCAATTTTATTACCAGCGGTCGATCGCTATATTCATAGCCCTTTTTTTCCTCGACGTTTCGGGCACCGTCCGGGGGCTGTGTATTGGTGTAGTGTTTGGCACCTTTCTCATCGGTCCATGAATACAGGGTGACCCGCTGGTCATCCTCAAGAATTTTTGTTTTCACATGCCAGTCGTAAGCCAAATATCCAACGGCTCCCAAAATGATAATTAAGGCGATCAGCCCTTTTTTCATAAATCAATCCGGTCAGAATAAATGTGGTAATTTGATCCCAAACTTCACCGACAGCATTTGAATCTAAAATTCAGGTGGTTACTTGACTATTTTAACACAATTAAGTTTTGAAGCCCAAATTGTATTTAAAATAAAATTTCGGAACTATGAACGAAAAAAAGACTGCTATGATAGGACAAATTCTGCATTTGGAACTTGGATACCGCCATCGGTTGTCCTTCGCAGCTGTCTTCCGACTGCATAAGTTATTAAAGAACACAGCATGTCAACGACCGGTAGGGCAACCATAACGGTCCTGTGTCTGTGATGTTTGGTTATGATCTTTTTGGGGTGGGCCGCACCGATCGAAAACCAATTTCATTCAAATAGCGCATCAAATATTTTTGATTCATATAATGAAAGATACCCTACTCAGCTCGTTCCAGCAGCATATTAATAAGTAAAATTGCCTATCTATCCATGATACGTAAGGGGGTTAGAATAAAATAAATCCACTTTATTAAGCATTGACATAACATGGTATATCA
>PKTV01000442.1 GCA_002868985.1 Desulfobacteraceae bacterium
ACCTTCTAAAAAAGGATCCCGAAAACATCAAAGCCGCAATGGAACTGGGGTACTTTTATTATCAAAAGGGAAAGAAAAAGGATGCTGAAAAAATATTCAAGGAGTTGGGCGATAGAAGCACCGATCAAACAGAAGTAGTGAGAACGGTGGTTCAGCTCTATTTAGATAAAAAGAAATATGATGAAGCCGTCGTTATACTTCAAGGAATGTTGAAGGGGGCGCCGAAAAACTCGGATCTTCATTACGTTATCGCCGTTACTTTTGATGGGAAAAAAGATTGGGAAAAGGCGATTGGGCATTTTAAAAAAGTAAAACCGGATTCCAAATTTTATTCAGAAGCCACGGTTCATATTGCATTTTTATATCAGAAACATAAAAATACTCAAAAAGCCATCGATTATTTGGAAACTGTTATTAATGACACGCCGGACAATCCAGACTTTCTGCTCTATCTGGGTTCGCTTTATGAAGAAGAAGAAGAATTTGAAAAGGCTGAAAACGTTCTTAAGCAGGGCCTTTCAATCGAAGCCAACAACTCCGGTATACATTTTCGCCTGGGTGTCGTTTATGATAAATGGGGTAAGAAAAAGGCTTCCATAGCACAGATGAAAACCGTTATAAGCATTGAACCCAAGAATGCCAATGCATTGAATTATCTTGGTTATACATATGCTGAAATGGGGGAAAACCTGGATGAAGCCGAACGCCTTATCAGGGCGGCGTTAGATGAAAAACCGGATGACGGTTATATTACCGACAGCCTGGGCTGGGTTTATTTTAAAAAAGGACTTTTCAACAAGGCGGTGAAGTATCTGGAAAAGGCTGTAATCCTGGTACCTGACGATCCCATTATATTAGAGCATATGGGAGATGCATACTTTAAAATAAGTCATAAAGATAAAGCACTTCAATTCTATAAACGGTCACTGTCTAAGAAAAAGAAAAACAAGGAACATCTTGAAAAAAAAATCCAGGAACTGACCGGTAAATGAATGGTTCAACTCAAAATTTGCAGCTCCTGACGATTCTTATCATCTCCATGTTTTTCTTCTCCGCCTGCACCAGCCTTCCCCAAAGAATTTCGAAAGAATCAAAAGATTTTCGTTCGGCATCAGAAGCCAAAGCGATTATTTCGATTCTGAACAGCCAAAATCATAAACTTAAAACAATCAAGGGTGTGGGCAGGCTAACCTTTTTGGAAAAAGAGGAAAAGGAGATGACCACCCGAATCGCATGGGTCGCATCCACACCCGACAAAATTCGAATTACACTCAGCAGTGTTTCAGGGTATCCTATAATCAGTGCCGCAAACGACGGCCAGTGGTTCTATTTTGTTTCCCATGCCAATGGTGATTTTTATAAAAAACGCCCTACAAATTTCAACATGAAACGTTTTTTTTCAATATCTATTAAATCCGAAGACCTTGTTAATATTTTGATCGGCCGTATTCCGCTGGTAAATTATGATTCAACGGATCTCATATTAAAGGGTCGATCCGGTAAAGACTTCGAGAGCGCCGAGGTTTCATCTTTAAATAAGGATATCAAAGGCGACAAAAATAGCTGCGTTCTCCTTCTAAAAAACAAATGGGGAAATGTTCGGGAGAAGATTTATCTTAACGATAGACAAGATGCTCACAAGGTCGAAATGTTCGATTCAACCGGCGACCTTGTGTACCGGCTGGAATTAATTAGAATGCAGGAAGTTAAATCTTATCGAGTTCCATATCGATTGAAGGTTTCAAATGACGATGGGGCGGGTTTCCAACTCGATCTGGATAGATACTGGGCTGATGCTTCAGTTTCTCCGTCTGTTTTTACGTTGACACCTCCGAAATAAAGTTGAGTTCATTAAAAATTAATTTCGGCATGCTGCTTTAACCATTAAACAGCAAAGATCCGCCTTTCATATAAAAGTATTTATTGGAAACACTTGAGCCTTTTAAAAACATTACCGCTTCAGGTATAATTAAATTTTTGCTGAAAGAACTCGTGAATAAGGGCTCGTAAT
>PKTV01000428.1 GCA_002868985.1 Desulfobacteraceae bacterium
AAAACTTATTCCATTCTGCCACAAAGGCTCCAAGGCACGAAGAAAGAATGATAAGTATATCCTTTGTGCCTGCCCGCCATCGGCTTAGCCTTAGGCGAGGCGGGCGGGTCTTAGTGCCTTTGTGGCAAATATTTTTGGTTCCCCGATAAATCGGGATCCTTCAAAGGCGGATAAATCTCCGCCACACGGCATCGGCGGACAAGTCCGCTTCGCTGCACCGAAATCAAATGCGTTTACCCTGAGGTTCGGCCATAAATTTATTGACATTGCATTTTTTTTATCTTAAATTGTTAAATTTTTATTACCTGAATCTTTCATGAAAATTAATGAGAATCTTTATAAAGCTTATTTAAAGCAGGTTTAAACAAAATCACAGCTTCATAGCATCATACATTTTACCCAAATGGTAAATCGGATGATTATCTTTTTTCTCATCAATTTTCACCCCGAAGGGCGAGCCGGAGGCTTTCATCTGCTGCGTTATTAAGGACTCGCAATAGCAGACTATGACCTCGCCCTTAAGTGCCTTGCATATGAAAGCCTCCGACTCGTGAAAGATTCAGGCATGACATCACCCCTTGCTCTGTTTTTGCAGGGCTTTATATCCAAAAGGAGGTTATATGAGAAGGTACGAAACAATTTTTATTGCCGACAATGATCTTTCCGAAGAAGACCGCTCCCCCATATTTGAAAAATTAAAAGATCTCACACAGCAACACAATGGATTGCTGGTTATGGTTGACGAATGGAAGAGCAAAAAGCTTGCCTATGAAATCAAGAAAAAAGCGCGTGGCTATTATGTTCGTTTGGATTACTGCGGTTCAGGTATTCTCGTGAATGAAATTGAACGCTTTTTCCGAATCGACGACCGGATTTTAAAATATATGACCGTGCTTCTTGATAAGGATGTTGACATTGAAGCGGTCAAAGAAGAAATAGCCGCGGCTGAAAAAACCCAGGCCGATGAAACAGAATCATCTGAAGCTAAACCTGATGCTGAGCCTGAAGCTGAGCCTGATGCTAAACCTGATGCTGAATCCAAGGATGATGATGAATCGGAACCTGAAACATTAGAAAAATAAAATCAGTTTACAATTTTATCCGCCTGAGGCGGATTAATGATACTCCCGCAATCCCCGCTATAGCGGGATTACCGCTTTTCTCCAACAAACTTGCGGGTTCTTTATAGAATAAATAACACATAGGAGTTATTAAATGGCTGCAAATTTTGTCTCCCGAAAAAAAAGAATCGGCACCAGAAGAAAAAAAAGAGTATTTCATCGCCGTAAAGTATGTCGTTTCTGTGCTGACGCCAGTCTTGTTATAGATTATAAAGACACCAAATCTCTCCGGTATTTTACAACAGAACGCGGGAAGATCATTCCAAGACGAATATCCGGAACATGTGCAAAACATCAGCGTTCCCTGACACATGCAATTAAACGTGCCCGTACGATTGCCCTTCTGCCGTTTGTAGGTACAACAGAATATAACTAATCGTCTCGGAAATTCTATTAATTATTGAAATCAAAGGGGTTCCCAGTTTTAACTATTTAACTCGGACCTAGCCTCAGTGAAACAGAAAAAAAGTTTCACGGGATAAACATGTTGGAATGATGGGATATTGACCCCGGTGAAATTTATTTTTTTCACCGGGTAAAAATGAAAGGATAACAATTCTGCCCCGGGGAGAAAAGGGTAGTGCTTCAAACCATCTCAAGGGATATCTCAAAAGATATCATTAGCGGTATTACTGTCACAAGTCTTATATTTGTAATATCGGTTTATATCCCAATTATTGGGTTTTTCTGTGCTCTGTTTATCCCGTTACCAACGCTTATCTACCGTTCAAAACTGGGCAGAACACCAGGAACGATAATCCCGGTCATCGCCATAATTATAATGGCCGTTATTCTTGGCGGCATATCCATTGACATTCTGTTTTTTTTTGAACTGCTTTTACTTGGCTTTGTCTTGAGTGAACTTTTAGAACTGAATCTTTCCATC
>PKTV01000055.1 GCA_002868985.1 Desulfobacteraceae bacterium
AATGCCGTGTTTCTCGAACCTGAAATCTGGGTAAAGGCCCTGGGCAACAAATACGAAGAGACGCTTCAGGATGTGGCCACCGGCGAATTCTACACCCAGAAATCCCGTGAGGAGATGCTCAAAAAAGAACCCACACGTCTCGTGCTTGTCTACAAAACCCCGGAATCGGCTATTGTTGACTGGATCAAAATGCCCGGCGTTGCCATTGGCAGTGACGCCATGCCATTAATCCCAGACGACAACCTGACCTGGGACACTCCCGACGAAGATCTGCCCAACACCCATCCTCGTTTTTCCGGGGCTTTTGCCACAGTGCTTCGCCTTGCCAGGGAAAACAATATTCCGCTGATGCAGGCCGTCTCCATGACCAGTTACAATTATGCCAAGCCTCTGGGGGATATGGGCTTGAAGTCCATGCAGGTTCGCGGCCGCATGCAGGAAGGCATGGTGGCCGACATCACGATGTTCGATCCTGAAACCGTCAGGGACAATGCGACCTATGCAAAGGGGACGCTGCCATCCACAGGGATTAAGCATGTGATTGTGAACGGGAAACTGGTCATGAAAGACCAGGAGCCTCTGAAAGGCGTGAACCCCGGACAGCCGATCCGCTTCGAGCCGGTCAAGAGCAAGTTCGAACCGCTCACCATAGAGGGGTGGAACAAGGCTTTTTATGCCTCCCCAGTTGATTTTGGCGGCGGCGTACCGGGTTATGATATGCACTGATACCGCAATCGGAAAATCAATGCACCCGATGCACATCCTGACACCCATGGGGATCAGGATCAGCATCTGAAGTAACATGTGAATAGAAATTACCGTTTGTGTGCCTGCCACTATCACGGCACACAAACGGTAATACAAACTTTCTAAAAAAAAGGGGGATAGCATGCAAAAGGCCCATATCATTTTTATACTTCTGGCATTGATTTTTTTTTGCAACCCTTTCCTGTACAGCAGAAAAAGAAATCACGGTCAAGTTAACCGTCCCTGACACAACCTGGAAAATTGCCATTGATCAAGTTTTTATTGTGAAAAATGAGCTGTGGGTTATTTCCCGTGTTTCACAGAACCCGGATATCATGGGGGCACAGGTCATCTCACATATCCAGGATTCGATAAGACTGACCGTTCCGGATCTTCCGGTGAAATATTTCGTAATCGGGAAAACGTGGGACTGGGAGAACGAAGAACCATATACATTTATCAAGGAGCTGAAACAGATAGAGACGGAACTTAAATCCGGAACACGTCTCTTCCCGGAAGCTGAGCGAAGCATGGATTCCCGTCGGGTTTTAAACAAGACCTGGCAGTGGGAATTAACCATCACGCCTGTCGAAAAGATCGACGTACCCAATCCGGAACGGCACACGATCCTGTTAACGGCAGAAGGCAAAGTTCAGGCCCGGTTCGACTGCAACCGCGGCGGCGGGAATTATGAAATTTCCTCGGGCAAACTCTCATTCGGTCCGTTGTTGTCCACGCGCATGGCATGCCCGCCGGACTCTCTGGACAGTCAATTCATGAAAGATCTTCAGCGGGTAACATCGTTTTTCTTACAGGACGGCAATCTCTACTTGGAGCTTCCGTTCGACAGCGGCACCATGAAGTTTCGGCCGGCTCCATAGCAATTCCGGAAAGACGGAGAGAACGTTGACGTCATGAAAATCATCCATCGCCTGTTGTTTATTTTCGCTGTTGTTGCCTTGCTTGTTTTACCCGCTCAGGCAGGACCGTCGGACAGCAGTTTTGACGGCGTTCTTAATGCAACCTACACGATTGAAAAGCAGGAAGTTCGCCTCATCGGCGGCCGATCCGAAGTCCAAGCCGCACCCGGATCGGCTGCGAAAATCACCACGGTGGTTTTCGGGGAACCGGTTTGCGGCGATTTGGACGGCGACGGTCGCGAGGATGCCGCGCTGTTCCTCATGAATGACCCCGGTGCCAGTGGGTCCTTTTATTACGTTGCCGCGGCGATCGCTAAAAACGGTATTTACCAGGGGACGAATGGCGTTTTTTTAGGGGATCGAATTGCTCCCCGGACGATTCAGATTCGAAACAATATCATCGTCGCCGATTACGCCGACCGTCGTCCGGACGAGCCCATGGCCTCGCCGCCTTCGATCGCTAAAACCATGTATCTAAAGTTGAAAGCGGGGCATCTGGAGGCCATTGAAGCCCCTTGGGAGCGATAGGGTCGTCCGGAAAGACAACCTCTTCGGACCCTCCGGAGCTGTACGATGCGCGGGTTGTCCCGTATTAATTTCACTGAGCGGCCAAAAAGGAAATCACGATGAAAAGCACATTTGTCACATTTTCGACAGATATCATAGTTGACAATAAAACCCGTTATTGCTATCCAAGTTTTGTTGTCTCTGTAGAGTTGACACTTCAATATGTATGGCTATAGCTAATGCCGATATAGAATTTCTAATTTTGTGATTTATTCACGACCTGCGATACGTTACGCTGAAAACTTACCGGGCTTTCTACAACCAACCTGGAGAAGACCTTCATTTTGAAAAATCATCTTCTTATCATGAAACTTATAGCGTTTGGTTTTTCGATCTTGCTGATCTCCGGCTGCGCATCCTATGGTGTGATCAACAATGCGCCGCAGAATGTCGCCAGAGATGCTGAAAGTTATTCGATCCGTTCCTCCGGCAATAACCAGCGAAGCAATGATATCGGGCTTATGCTCGCTTTCTCCGGCGGTGGTACCCGGGCCGCCGCTTTTGCTTACGGCGTGCTCAAAGAACTTCGCGACACCGGTGTCGTGATCGAGGGCCGGTCCAAGCGGCTGCTGGATGAGGTCGATACCATCAGCTCCGTTTCTGGAGGAAGCTTCACGTCAGCCTATTACGGTCTTTACGGCGATCAAATTTTTGATGATTTCGAGAAGGTTTTCCTAAAGCGTGATGTTGAGGGAGCACTGATAAGGGGTGTATTGAATCCGTTTCAGTGGTTTAAAGAGACCGGCCGCTCCGAGATTGCCGTCCGTTATTACGAGAAAAACGTATTCCACGGAGCTACATTCGAGGATATGAAACGAAAGGGCGGCCCCTTGATTCTCATTAACGCATCGGATCTTGGCTATGGAGTCCGCTTTTCCTTCGTCCAGGAGTATTTCAACCTTCTCTGCTCCGATCTGTCTTCGTATCCGGTGGCGCGGGCGGTGACCGCTTCTTCCGCGGTGCCTGTGCTTTTCGACCCCGTGGTGATCGAGAACTACCAGGAGTGCAAGAAAACAAAACCCGATTGGCTGGTTGCAGTCGAGAAGCTTGCAGCGGGCGACCCGGAGCTGGTCCAGGTGGTCGACGGTCTGCAAAGTTATTTCATAAAAGATAAGCGCCAATATGCCCACTTTGTGGATGGGGGCATCACCGACAATCTAGGCCTGCGCGCACTCTATGAGGTGATCGAGATCTCCGGCGGCGCGAAGGTTTTTCTGAAAAAAGTGAATCGGCAGCCGCCTCGCCGGCTTGCTGTCATCTCCATAAACGCATCCATTGATCCGGCCCCGGAAATGGATGCAAGCAACAAGCAGCCCTCCCTATCAGAAACAATCAAGTCCATAACCGATATTCAACTGCATCGTTACAACACTGCAACCCTGAAGCTGATGAAAGAGAGCATCACCCGCTGGGCAAAGGAACTCTCGGTACCGGAAAGACCTGTTACACCCTATTTTGTCCAGATCAGTTTCAGAGACATACAGGAAGCCGAGAGGCGAATGTTCTTTAACATGATTCCTACCAGCTTTGCCTTAAGCGATAAACAGGTGGACAGGTTGATAGCAGCCGGCCGCGAATTGCTGCGCAACAATCCCGACTTTCAGCAGTTTGTGGCCGATCTGGATGGAGATTAGGAAAAAGACAAGCAGATTCGTTTGCGCCATACCCCGCCTATTTCTCTAATCAAATCGTAAATTCATTCCGTCTCAAACACCTTCAATTCCATGCCGTTTTTTGACCGCTGTCGACTTTTTGTTGTTACGCTTTTCTGCCATAGAGCAAAACCCCGACCATGCGAAAATATCTTGTGGTCCAAAGATATATCTGAAAAAGAACCATCTTTGTGATCCGTAATGGAGATTACACGGATCGGAGCTATTTTATTTCTTGTGCTTACTCCAACATATAATTTTCGAATAGCCCTGGTGATACCTGCAATTTATCGCTGCGGCATAAAATCCCTTAATGAATTTGATATCTTATGAGTATCACACTTGGCTACATTCTCATTTTTAAGGCTGGATTGAGAAAGGAAAAATCAACATATTGTGGTGTTAGTTTTAACTGATTACCCGTTTTTTGTGAGCATGCCTTATTGGTGAATTAGAGTGATCCTGAAAATCGTGAGCATTTGGTTCAAATTATCACTACGAGTCCTGAAATATCATCTACAGATCACAGCCTCATCCAAACCACCGATAAGAGAATACTATTCCATTGAGGTCTTTTGACCCTGATCACCTTCATAGGACGTCGTTAAAAGGTCTAAAAAAGAATCCCATGAAACCGGCTATTCACCGATGATCTTTACCAGAACCCGTTTACGTCGTCTGCCGTCGAACTCGCCGTAAAATATCCGTTCCCAGGTCCCAAAGTCAAGACGGCCTTCTGTGATGGCCACAACCACTTCACGGCCCATGATCTGTCTTTTCATATGCGCATCTGCATTGTCCTCTCCCACATTATGCCGGTACTGTGAAACCGGCTCGTGGGGGGCCAGTTTTTCAAGCCAGATTTCGTAATCATGATGAAGACCCGATTCATCGTCATTAATAAATACGGAAGCCGTAATGTGCATGGCGTTAACCAGCACAAGCCCCTCTCTGATGCCGCTCTCTTTGAGACAGGCATCCACCTGAGGCGTAATATTGATAAGTGCGCGCCGGGTCGGCACTTCAAACCACAATTCTTTTCGATACGTTTTCATGGTTTATTCCTCCACTCACTTAGGGTTGTATTACATGAATCTTGTACGGGCGGGGACTTTCATATGCAAGATAGTGCATTCTATTTTACTTTGCAATCATTATGTACTGTTGACATTAGGTGTACATTTTTCAATAAATTTGTTAAGTTCAACCTAAAGATCGGACGGCACAAAAACCCAAAATGATGGGAACCCATGCAAAAAAGAAAAAAAATTGTTACAGCAGTCGTATCCAATAAAGCAGGAGAGATTTTTGATCTTGATGGATATGCAGCTGTGGGTATGGCCGGTTCTTCCCTGGTCCCTTTGACATTGGATGACACCATCCAAATCCCTTTTGGTGGAGAATTGATGTTGATGCCGGACAGGAAGCCTTTACTGTATAACATCAAGAATCAGCGAATAGAAATACTAACGGATAATCCTTACATTCCCGGCGAATCGATCTTTCCCGTGGCTGCATTTAATTCCCCCGGATATGTCGTCTCTTATGTAAGTGCGTTTAAAGAAAATGAAAATGCCGGTGTTCTTCCCCTGTTTTCATACGGTGCCGTAGGATGGCACAACGATAAATTCAGAACCGCCGTCATACGTGTGGATAAAGAAAGACGGCAAGACTTGCGCCTGATGAAAGCCGAAAATGTCGTTTCGGGAATCGGAAAAATTCAAAAAGAAATGCCGGACAACCGGCTTGCAAGGCACCTTGAAAAATGTGCCATGGAATACGGCTGTCCGGCTGCCAAGAATTTTTTCCTGGGAAGATACGAGGCACCCCTTCCGACCTCTCCGCGGTGTAATGCACACTGTCTCGGCTGTTTGTCACTTCAAGAAAACAGTGACATTCCACACAGCCAGGACAGGATCGATTTCAAACCATCTTCCAAAGAAATTGCTGACGTCGCACTTTGCCACATCAAGCGAGTTAAGCAAAGCGTTGTGAGTTTTGGTCAGGGATGTGAAGGGGATCCTTTGCTGGCCGCCGATGTCATCGAACCCGCCATAAAAGAGATACGATCCAAAACCAAACAAGGCACCATCAACATGAACACCAACGCAAGCAAGCCTAAAATTTTGCAAAGGTTGTTCGCCACAGGTCTCGACAGCATTCGAATAAGTCTCAACAGTGTCAGAAAAAACTGCTATGATGCCTATTTTCGACCCACAGGGTATACATTTGTCGATGTCATAAAAAGTATTGAGACTGCACTTAAAAAGAAAATATTTGTATCCATAAATTATCTCAATTGCCCCGGTTTCACTGACACGCCGGAAGAAATGGAAGCGTTGATAAATTTTATTAACCAGCACCCCATAAATATGATCCAATGGCGAAACCTGAACTTTGATCCTATAAGATATTGGAAGTTTATGTCTGCTGCCGCTGAGCTTGGGACGCCGGTGGGAATGAATCAAGTTATCCGGCAGGTGAAAGAATTTTTTCCGGATGTAAAACACGGCTACTTTAATCCGCCAAAGGAAAAGTTTTAACTTATGAAATGGATCGAAGCAAAAGTCATTTTTAATTTCAAAGACAAACAATTGGCTGTAGATCTCATATCCAATCTGTTCTACGACCTTGAACTTACAGGCGTCGTCATCGAAACACCGGAGATAGACTCTCTGGAAGATTGGGGAAACGATGCCATCGTACCCGAAAAAAATGCGGTCATCGGTTATCTCCCCTGCGACGAAAAATTGGAAAAAAGGCAAAAATTCGTTGAAGAGAATTTGTTACGGCTCGAAGAAAAAAACGGTATTGAATGCAAAATTGTTTACTCTGATATAAATCAAGAAGATTGGGCTCAAACATGGAAAACTTATTTTCGGCCTGAAAGAATCACAGAAAATATCGTCGTAAAACCCACATGGCGGGAATATATTCGAGAGCATGATGAAATCGTACTTGAAATCGATCCTGGAATGGCCTTTGGGACCGGCACCCATCCCACAACCCGCATGTGCATCACCATGATTGAAAAATATCTGAAAAGAAACGGTATGTTTCTGGATATAGGAACCGGGTCGGGGATCCTTATGATTGCCGCCGCAAAGCTTGGCGAAATCGAGGTTTGGGGAACGGACAACGATAATGTTGCTATGGAGACCGCCTACAAAAACTTAATACAAAACAGGATATCAGAATCGAATTTTAAAATTTTAGCCGCAGATCTTGTCGATCAGATAACGGAACAGTTTGATCTTGTTGCGGCAAATCTAACAACCAAAACGATTTTAATTCTTCTTGAGAGTGTCGAGAGGGTGCTGGTTCAAGACGGCATATTTGTCTGTTCCGGTATCCTTGAAAAAGATAAGGATGAAGTTTTAAAGAAAATGAAAGATCTGAGTTTTGATCTCATTGAAATCCTGGCCAAAGAAGAGTGGCTTTCAATCGCTTGCCGTTCAAAGAGACACCTAACTTGAGCGACAATAAAATGAGACCTGAATTACCCCAAAAAGCCAACGTTGTCATTGTCGGCAGCGGCATTATCGGCGCCGTCATTGCCTATTACTTGACCCGAAAGGGGATAAGCGATGTGCTCGTTCTGGAGCAGGGTGAAATCGGTTCTCAAGGGGCCACCTCCGCCTGCCTGGGGGGCTTGAGAACCCAGTTTTCTACCGCCGTGAACATCCGGTTCTCGTTGATTTCACGGAAAGTGTATCGACGGTTCAAAGAAGAATTCGGGGTTGATCCCGGCTTCAAACCTTACGGTTACCTGTTTCTGGCAACAACACCAAAACAGTGGACGATTTTCAAAAGTACGTCTCGTCTGATGAAGGTGTTGGATGTTCCCGTTGAATCACTTTCACCTCAAGAGGTTTCCCGGCGCTGGCCGTTTATCCGAGTCGATGATCTTTCAGGCGGATCGTATACCAAAGAAGACGGCTTTTATAGTCCCATAGAAATCCTTCAGACCTATGTCAAAAAGGCCCGTCAGGGGGGCACTGTTTTCATGGAAAAAGTTCAGGTCACCGGCATATCGATTAATAACAACAGTGCTGTTGGTATACAAACAAAAGATGCACACAACATCAAAGCAGGTATTGTTGTTAATGCAGCCGGCCCCTGGGCCGGTCGAGTGGCATCCATGGCCGGACTGGAGTTACCCATAGTCCCTTTAAAGCGCCATCTCTTTTTTACCGACACCTTTCATGAAATTCCGGATATCTTTCCCATGGTGATTGATGTTGATTCCGGATGGTACATGAAACGGGAGGGTCGGGGACTTATTTTGGGTGGACCCACGGGCAGTAAATCTTTCAGCCAGCATGTCGATTTCGATGCTAAGGAATGGACCGCCGAAAAGTCGATACAACGCATTCCCGCTCTTGAGCGCGCAAAGATTATTCGCGGCTGGGTGGGACATTATGAAATGACGCCGGATCATCATGCGGTAATCGGTGCGTTTCCGGAACTTCGAAATTTTATCTGCGCTGCCGGTTTTTCCGGCCACGGATTCCAGCACGCACCGGCAGCCGGCATGATCGTTGCCGAACTCATCGCAAACGGCAAGGCCGAAACCGAAGATATTTACCCTTTACGACCCACCCGCTTTAAGGAAAACGATCTGATCTACGAACCCATTACGGCATTTCGGGACTAGAACCTATCTCAAAAACAATCTAAGTGCCCATGGCAGTGTTGCGAAACGGTTCAAAATGCTCACATACTGCGTGTATGCTCCGCTTTTTCTCCCTTTCGCGCCTTGCCCTGAACCCTAATCTTATTTTTGAAATAGGTTCTATGGCCCTGCTAGTAGTCTTTTCCAAGCAAATGCACATTTCCGATACGGACATTTTTGAGACCGGACTTTTCAGCAACCGCCT
Source organism: Desulfobacteraceae bacterium (assembly GCA_002868985.1). Classification (GTDB taxonomy): domain Bacteria; phylum Desulfobacterota; class Desulfobacteria; order Desulfobacterales; family UBA11574; genus UBA11574. The sequence continues at coordinate 8,767 of PKTV01000055.1, forward strand.
TGCAGCGCAGGGCATGTGATTTGGACGTTGTGGGAAGGTCGCTGAGATAAAACTGCGGGTAAAACGCCAGCAGACTGTAAGGAATCTCCGGGTTGAGGGATGAAATAAACGCAGCGATGTTTTCGACTTCGGGTTCATCCACATACCCGGGAACAAGCAGCGTGCTGGCAATGAGAAACGGCGGCTCGGGTCTTTGATCTGTCCACCTGGCTAATATTCGAAAATTATCCAAAGTCTTTTGGTTTGTTACGCCGCAAAGAGCAAGATGAATGCCCTCATCCCAGGCCTTTAGATCAAACTTTATACAGCCCCCGGAGCTTAAAGACAGATCCGCCATCATGGTGAGAAACGGCCGCTGCATTGAACCGTTGGTCTCCCAGCATATGCGCAAAATGCGATGATCAGCATATTTAAGAGCCATTTTGGATGTTTTAACGGCATGGAGAATCTGGGGTGTGGGGTCTCCGCCAAAATAGCAGATACAGTTGGTCTTTTGGTCCACCGCATGAGCAAGTTGTTTTGAAGTAAGCTTTTGAGCGTAAAACGTTTTCGTCTTAAAATGGTAGTTTTGACAGTACAGACAATTAAACCCGCAGGCATGATAAAATACGGCCAAATTCTTATAACCGTATTCAGGGCCTTTGGTAGCCGCATATTCGGGATATCCGCAGCCCGTACCTCCCGGGCAGACAAAGTCCCCCACACAGTTGGTGGGAAGGGGATCATAATAGTAGGACAGATTCCCCTCATGCGGCCTTCCGCCGGAGATTCGGCTGTTTTTAACCCGCCGAAGTCCACAAAAGCCAACGCTGTTTTCAGGAATTTTACAATCATGGACACACAGGCCACAGGCAACGCCGTCTACTGCATTCGGGGGATTCTCCGGAAGGCCATAGGCCCTGCGGCTGCGATCATGAACCGCCTTGATTTGCGGCCAGACATTGTCGAAACGCACCCGGATACAGTCGGCGCAAAAGCCGATGGTGTTGGATATGTTTTTTGCGCTTTTATCGCAGGAATTACATTTACCCATAACAATCTGGATTATAATTGATGTTTCATCAGTTTTCAATTAACATTAATGGATCATCTTCAAATTGGAGATTTTTAAGGCAACAAAAACATTTCCAAAAAAAGAAGGCTTTGATAAAACAATCAGAAAACATACACTCGAACCCTTGAATCCTTGAACCCTGGAACCCTTTCTCCCAACGAATAGGGAGAAGAATCACATTGGTTTGATGAATTTCCGATTTATCTTTTTTTCCATATGCTTTATATTTTTTTCCATTGACCCCATCAATGCCGTAAGAGCTGAGATATTGATGATTGATATTCAAACAACCAAACAACGATTGCAGGATCATGTAAAAACGCTGACGATCACCATCGGTGAACGGAGTGTTTTATTACCCGATAATATTGAAAAGACCAGAGCCTACATCGAAAAATTTTACCAGGATATCTGTGTTCCGGTGCACTGTGAGCCCTATCCGTATCGGAATTTCACAGTTTCAAATGTCGTGGCCCAAGTTTCTTTTTGCGAAAACCCCACGAAATATTATCTTGTTGGTGCGCATTATGATTCGGTGGCCGGAACCGTGGGTGCTGACGACAATGCCAGTGCCGTTGCGGTTCAACTGGAGACGGCCCGTCATTTGATGATGCTGAAAGATCACCGCGAAATGAATCTGGCAGTAAAGTTTGTCTCGTTTCCCCTCGAAGAACCGCCGACGTTCGGTACCCGGCACATGGGGAGTAGTGTTTACGCCCACAATGCCTGGAAATCAAACGAACAGATCGACGGCATGATCTGTCTGGAGATGGTCGGTTATACCTGTCATGATAAGGGCTGCCAGGATTATCCGTTTCCATTGATGTTTTTCGACTACCCCAAACAGGGAAACTTTATCGGCATTGTTGGCAATTTTAAATCCAGAAAATTTACAAATGATTTGTTTGAGGCGTTTGGCAGGAATCCGGATCTTCCTGTGGTCAGACTTACAGTTCCAGCGGGAGGATTCATGCTTCCTTCTGTTCGACTCAGCGATCATTCTTCATTCTGGCACAGAGGTTACAAGGCTGTCATGGTGACCGATACGGCCTTTTACCGAAACCCCCATTATCACCGGATCTCAGACACTATGGAAAAACTGGACTATACCTTCATGGCCGAACTGGTAAAGAGTTTGCTTCTATATTTTTGTTCCCACTCCAAGTCATAACATATAATGAAACTCCCCACCGCAAGCGGACAGAGTATTAAAAACGATAATAAAATAATCATTCTTAGGCAGTGTGTGCCTCAATTACTAGTGGATAGAAGCATTTTTTTTAAGTTTTTACTATAAATACTGCAATAAAAGCGTTTTATGTATTGACTTTCTGTTTTTGTTGCTGCATCTTCAAAAAAAGCAGGGATTATTAGGCATGGACAATAACAAACAAAGGGAGGGAACAAATGACAAAAGCTGAATTGGTCGAAAAGATGGCTAACGATGCGGGCATTACAAAGGTTGCAGCTAAAGCGGCATTGGAATCATTTCTTGACGGTGTTACAAAAGGCCTGAAGAAAAGAAACAGCAGGGTAACTTTAGTCGGTTTTGGATCATTCAAAAAGGTCTATCGAAAGACCCGAATGGGACGTAATCCACAAACAGGTGAAAAAATCAAGATTAAGGGCAAAAATGCTGTTACTTTTAAGGCGGGAAAAAATCTTCAATAGAAAAATTTCCACAGTGTTTTGATCGTCTTCTTCAGGGCAAATCCATTTCACAGGATTTGCCCTTTTCTTATCGGTCTTTAGATGTATGCCATGGGCAGAGAGAATCCTCGCCTAAGGGTTTGGGAAACATATACATGTCCAGAACGATTTTTCCACACCCACTATCTTGTGCTTTTCTCCCGGGATAGATTATAGTGGAATATCGTTTTACCTGAATTTTGTGATCGTAATTGATCGAGTGATAGTGTACGAACAGCGGTATCCAAAGCTTTCACTCAATCCTTTGCTTCTACCCTGACAAGT
>PKTV01000069.1 GCA_002868985.1 Desulfobacteraceae bacterium
AACAGAAGATTTCAGAAGCTTCGCTTCATATAAAGGCATTCTGAAAAGCCTTATTTTGAGGCTACGTCTTCAAGTCGAGTATCTGGGTTGATCGAATTCAGCAAGATCGGTCCTAAGGGCATGGGTTTATTTCTTTTCGCCCTCTCAGAGAAAAGAAATAAGATAAAACTCTCTGTGTACTTTGCGTCTCTAATGAGTGGAGCGAATGGGCGGTAATGTAATACATTTGAAAAAATAAGTAGAAAGGACATACAAACATGGAGACGTACTACAAACCCGAAGATCTGCCGAAGTTTGAGGAAATTGGTAAAAATTCGCCGGACTTGGCTAAGAAGTTTTTCGATTACTACGGCGCTGTATTTGCAGAAGGGGAACTCACGGAAAGGGAGAAATGCCTGATTGCCCTGGCTGTGGCCCATACCGTACAATGTCCTTACTGTATCGATGCGTATACACAGGCATGCCTCGAAAAGGGCTCCAATCTTGAAGAGATGACCGAGGCCGTCCATGTTGCTGCGGTCATACGGGGCGGATCATCGCTGGTGCACGGCGTTCAGATGCGTAATATTGCCGAAAAAATTTCCATGTGAGACAAATATCATGGGATTTGGAAAATGTTAAACGAGAAATTGTCAGACAAATCATCCATTGAAAGGCAGCAGATGTCCGAAAAAGAGGGCACCGTCGTCGCGCCTTTCAGCCTAACGCTCTCCCGTCATGGACTAAAACTGGATCGGGAAATCACCCGGACACTGCAGGTTAACCTGGGATTTCTTTGCAACCAGACCTGCAGACACTGTCATCTCGATGCAGGCCCTGATCGTAAAGAAAACATGGATTTGGGAATCATCCAGGAGGTTATATCCTATGCCCAAAGGGGCGGATTTAAAATCATCGATATTACCGGCGGCGCACCTGAATTAAACCCCCATATCAAAACACTGATTGAAGGTGTCTCTGAATTTTCTCCCCGGATGATGCTTCGTTCGAATCTTTCGGTGTTAAATGATGGCAAAAGAGACCATCTTATGAAATTTTTAAGCGAAAAACGCGTGGTCATTGTGGCCTCTTTTCCTTCTTTAAATGAAATTCAGACCGATTCACAAAGGGGCGACGGTATATTTCAAATTTGTATCGACGCACTGAAAAAACTGAACAGTTTGGGATACGGACACGAAGGCACCGGTCTTGAGCTGAACCTGGTATCCAATCCCACCGGCGCATTTCTACCGCCGGATCAGGTTCAAACAGAAAAGAGATTCCGCCAGGTGCTGAAAAGAAAATGGGGGATTGTTTTCAACAACCTGTTTAACTTTGCCAATGTTCCTCTGGGCAGGTTTCGCCAATGGCTGATCAAAACAGACAATCTGGATAGTTATGTGAAGAAACTTTATTCAAGCTTCAATGACTGCGCGGTGGACGGTTTGATGTGCCGGTCGCTGGTCTCAATTTCCTGGGACGGCTATCTTTATGATTGTGACTTTAATCTTGCTAAGGGACTTTTTATGGGCGGGCTTAAAATCCATGTATCTGAAATGCCGGGACCCCCGGAACCCGGCAGTCATATTGCGACGGCTGACCACTGCTATACCTGCACCGCCGGGTCGGGATTTACGTGAGGGGGGTCTATTGACACCTGAGGTTCAGGGGAAAATAATGCTCAGTTTAAAATTTAATCATATTTGTAAATTTTGTGCATTTTATGGCCAAAAAACAAAACACAAGCACCAAATTCCAAATAAATTCGAAATTCAAAATTTCAATGATCAAAACCTTTTAGCCGGAAATAGAAAAGAGAAACGAGAAAAGAGGATAAGGGAAACCACGGATAAACACAGACATGTTGAAAAATAAGAATGTTAGAAGATCAGAAAGTTCGCACATTTTTTTGATTTCCAAACTTCTCACTTTCTAACATTCTCATCTTCTGATTTCATTTGCGATTATCTATTTTCTAAAAAGACAATATTGTTTTGAATTTTTCTTTTTGGTCATTGGATAT
>PKTV01000264.1 GCA_002868985.1 Desulfobacteraceae bacterium
AGGTTCTCGGTGATCGCGGCCTTCCTGAAACAGCCGTCCAGATCGTCCCCGTCAGAGACCGAAAAGCGGTCAACATTCTTCTAAATCAGGAAGAATTTATCGATTTGATCATCCCCCGTGGCGGAGAAGGGTTGATTCGTTTTGTTGTTGAGCATTCAACCATACCGGTACTGAAACATTACAAAGGTGTATGCCATGTGTATGTTGACGACGGCGCGGATCTTAATATGGCCGGCGACATCTGCTTTAATGCCAAGGTTCAGCGACCGGGGGTGTGCAATGCCATGGAAACCCTGCTTGTGCATCGATCCATCGCAAAAGAATTTTTGCCGCAAATAGCAAAACGTCTGACAAGCGCAGGGGTTGAAATCAGGGGTTGTCCTGAAACATGTCAAATCCTGACAGATGCATTAAAAGCCGAACAAGCAGACTGGCCGGAAGAATATCTCGATCTTGTCCTGGCTGTCAGGGTGGTCGAAGACATGGATCAGGCCATCTCTCACATTTCAAAATATGGTTCAAAACATACGGAATCCATTGTGACGCGCGATTATAAGCGGGCCAAACGCTTTGTCCGTGAAACCGATTCTTCGGTGGTGCTGGTCAATGCGTCCACACGGTTTAATGACGGTGGTGAGCTTGGCCTGGGTGCGGAAATCGGTATCAGCACCTCAAAGCTCCATGCCTTCGGCCCCATGGGGGTGGAGGAACTGACCACCACCAAGTTTGTCGTGTTCGGGGACGGGCAGATAAGAACATAGCCCGGCCAAGTAAATATACTGGTCAAGGGGACTAGGCTTTGGTTATACTTAGAGGGAATTTGCTTTGTTGAAAGTTCTTTGGAAATAGAAAATAGAAAAATATTGATGTTTATTCGTGTTCATCCGTGGTTTTTCCCTATCCTATTTTCTCTTTTCTCTTTCCTATTTTTAGATACAAAATTCCAAGACAGGGCCGTTTAGCTCCGATCTGATCCAGAGGACCAGATTCTTCAATGTAAAAAATATATAAGTGGGGAATTTTTGAGACGTATAGGACTTTTTGGAGGTACGTTCAATCCGATTCATTTGGGACATGTCCAGGTTGTTCGGGAGGTTAAAGCGGGTTTTGGCCTGGATGAAATTCTGATTATTCCGTCTGCGCTGCCGCCGCACAAGGAACTGAACGGCGTGGTGGATGCAAAAGACCGTCTTGAGATGATTCGACTCGCATTCTCAGATGACCCGAATTTTGTGATCTCAGATGTCGAGCTGGAACGCTCGGGCCCTTCCTACACCATCGATACGGTTCGCCATTTTAAATCGATTTTATCAGAAAATACGGAACTCTATCTCATCGTGGGACTGGATGCTTTTTTAGAAATAGACACCTGGAAATCCTATAATGATCTTTTTTTACTCATTCCCTTGATTGTCATGTCCCGAACCATTAACAAAGAAAACAGCACCAAGTCGGAATGGAAATCCCTGAAAAATTATCTTCAATCCAAGATCTCAAAAGAATATACATTCTCTTTTGCTCAATCGTCTTTCAACCATGATAAAAAACAACCGGTCTGTGTGTTTAATGTCACGCCTGTGGATATTTCATCAACAACAATTCGAAAACGTATCAAAGCAGGACGTTCGATTAAACGACTGGTTCCAGACATCGTCGAAGATTTTATAAAAACCAAAGGACTTTATTTATGACAAATACGCCCGGTACTTCCTTGGAGCCTGATCTTGATCTTTACATCAACGCCGTTATGGGGAAAAAAGCAATGGACGTAGAGGTACTTGATGTTCGGGGACTCACTTCTGTTTCCGACATCTTTATCATCTGCAGCGGTCGTTCCAACCGCCAGGTTTCAGCCATTGCAGAGTATATTCAGGTAAACCTAAAAAAACACGCCATAAAACCGCTGAGTGTTGAGGGGAAAAAAGAAGGTCACTGGGTTTTGCTCGATTACGGTCATGTCATCATTCACGTTTTTTATGAACCGGTTCGTGCCTTCTATGAT
>PKTV01000312.1 GCA_002868985.1 Desulfobacteraceae bacterium
CAGGCATATCGAAAGAACGATGAAGCCGACAATAACAGCCATAATCAGTATCATAACAGGTTCTAGAAGTGATGTCATGCTCATTATACTATTTTCCACTTCATTCTCAAATACATCTGCGATTTTATCCAACATGGCTTCCAGCTTTCCGCTCTGTTCCCCCACCTGAATCATTTGAATGGTAAGATCAGGAAATATTTTGCTGCCTGCTAGAGCAGGTCCCAATCCCTGTCCTTTTCCCACTTCCTTTGAAGCCTCTTCAATCGCATCGGAGATGAGGGCATTGTTAACGATATTTTTTACAATTTCAAGAGCAGACAACATAGGGACACCATTTTCAAGAAGTGAACCAAGTGTTCGGGAAAAACGAGCCACCGCTATTTTTTTGGCTAAAAGTCCAAAACGTGGTAATAAGAGTTTTGTTTTATCGAAAAAATAGCCCCCTTTTACAGTTTTCCGAATGCGGTTTAGGACAAACAAGACGACTGCCAAAACAATTAAAATCATCCACCAGTAGTTCTTAAAAATGCCACTGATTTTGATAAGAAAGAGCGTTGGTGCCGGTAGCGTTTGATCCATATCAGAGAAAATGGACGTTATGTTGGGAACAATAAATGTCAAAAGAAGAAACAGAACCAGCATTCCGATACAGCACATTAAAATCGGATAAGCCATCGCCGCTCGAATGCGATTTTTTAAGGCCTCCTGTTTTTCGGTGATGTCGGCAAGTCGTTCTAATACGATGTCAAGGGCCCCTGAAGATTCGCCAGCTTTAACCATACTGACATACAGTGATGAAAAAGTCCCTGGAAACAAAGACAGCGACCGGGCGAAGCTGTTCCCTTCCACAATTGAATCCTTGATCTTTGCCAGCATTTTTTTAAATGCTTGAGACCTGATTTGTGATATCATGGCATCCATGGCCGAAACAAGCGGAAGGCCTGCACCCAACAGGGTTGCCAGTTGTTTCGTCATCATTGAAACCTCATAGGGTCTGACGCGGGAAAAAGAATCTCTAAAAGAAAAAGACTTTGGCGTCTTTATCGCTGAAGTATCATGGACCTCTTTAATGGAAACCGGAAAGATTTTAGATGTCCGCAGTTTCTGACGGGCCGTAAGGGAACTGTCTGCATCAATGACTCCTGAGATTGTCTTGCCTTTTATGTCCAGAGCTGTATATTCATATACCGGCATTGTAAAGAACCCTTAGTTTCTCAATGACAAGTTTTGTACTTTTTGTGGCAAAGTATGTTTATATCTTTAGCCTTCTAAAAACCTGTTTGTTCCCGGATCATCCGAGTTGGGATACAAGTCATTGTTTGATTTTCAGAAATCAAAATGATAATATCCTTATTCTCTAAGCTTTTCAAGAAATATTGTGGGTTTGATTAAAAGCGAGTCTCTGACATTTTTACTTAAATTGAGCGATTGTCGAGCTTATTGCCCTATCACTATTTGACACACTCAATTTAGGTTACTCGAGTTTGCACCCTCAATTTAGGTTGCTCGAGTTCCGCACCCTAAATTTTAAGTAACGCTGGTACAGAGCAACTGGCCGGGAAAATTTTAACATGAACCTATCTCAAAAATAAGATTAGGGTTCAAAAGCAAGTTGAGCTTTGCGAAATCCCGAGAATCGGGGGCGTGAAGCGGTGAAAAAGCTGAGCATACACGTAGTATGTGAGCATTTTGAACCGTTTCACAACGCCGCCATGGGCACTTAGATTTTTTTGAGATAGGTTCATAAAATCAAAGGTTCTTTAGCAATATTAGGGTATGAAATTTGAAAAGTAATGACCACTTTCATAAACAGGACAAAAAATCATGCATGAAATCCGTTTTCATGGTCGTGGCGGCCAAGGTACTGTAGTCGCTTCGATCCTGCTGGCAAAGGCCTTTTTTAAAACCGGTTATTATGTTCAAACTTTTCCGCTTTTCGGCGTGGAAAGAAGGGGAGCCCCGGTTGAATCTTATCTCAGGCTGGATAAAGAAAAGGTTTTGATTCGGAGCAATATCTACACACCTGACCATATTGTCGTTCAAGATATGAAACTGATACACAGCGTCGATGTTACAAAAGGACTCAAGCTCGGTGGTTCAATTTTGATTAATTCAAGAAATCTTCCCGATAATATAGAACCTTTTTCAGGGTTTCGGCTTGCTTTTGTCGACGCCAACCGCATCGCAGCCAGCAACGGTCTTGGAACACACACCCATCCAATCATTAACACTGCCATGATCGGCGCTTTTGCGAGGGTTTTGGATATGCCCCCGTTGGATATGATTGCAGAGGCTATCAAAAATGATCTTCATACAAAAGCAAAACAGAATGTGTTGGCAGCTCAACAAGCCTATGAAGAAGTAAACCTTTATGGAATGGTAAAAAATAGTATCGCAGCCGAACATTGCTAAAAAGCCTTTGAACTATCCGACTGAAATAATTTTTTCAAGGTTTGATAGGCTTTATCAGCGTTGCTTAAAATTAAAAATAACCTCTTTTGTAAATCTTCAATTTTCAATTATAGGGTAAAAGGAAATGACAATTGAACCAAAACACGCTGAAAAAATATCATTATTCATATCACGTTCAAACATCTCCACCGAAATCAATAAAACCGGAACATGGCGGTTTGTGCGTCCAAAATACCATGAGAAAACAGCACCGTGCAGCGCGGCCTGTCCTGCCGGTGAGGACATTGCCCGCATTGAAATGCTTTCGAATCAAGGACGATACCAAGATGCGTTAGAGACCATACTTCTTGAAAACCCTTTTCCTTCGGTATGCGGCCGCGTATGTTTTCATCCCTGTGAAACGGTCTGTAATCGCGCGGGCTTTGATGATCCGGTTGCCATACATGCTTTAGAGCGTTTCATTGGTGATACCGCCATTCGGGATGAATTGACACTTAAACTGAAAAAATTGCCTGAAAATGGAAAAACCGTATGTATTGTCGGCGCCGGTCCGTCAGGCCTGGCTGCCGGCTATTTTTTATCGAAGTTGGGGTATTCGTGTGACATTTATGAAGCCCGTTCTGAACCTGGAGGAATCTTACGGTGGGTGATACCGCGATACCGGTTGCCGGATGACGTCGTTTTCTCTGAAATCGAACGGATTAAAAAGACGGGTGTAAAAATAATCTGTAATACACCGGTGACTCAAAACTTTCTCCAAAACGTCAAAGATCGTTACCATGCCCTTTTTATCGGATGCGGTCACGGCCGATCATTGAAAATGAATATTCCCGGCGAAACTAAGACGTTTGACGGCCTCGAATTTCTTAACCTTCTGCGTAAGAGAAAAGCCTTACCTTCAAATGAAACTGTAGCGGTTATCGGCGGCGGTAACACCGCTATTGACTGTGCCCGATCTCTTGTCCGCCTGGGAGCAACAACGACACTGGTATATCGCAGACGGAAGCAGGACATGCCGGCATTTAAAAACGAAGTGGAAATGGCCGATAAGGAAGGTGTAAGAATTATGGAACTCTATTCCCCGCTCGAAATAAATGAAGACGACGGTGAATATGTTTTATCCTTGCAGAAGATTGAAACCAGCGGCATGGAAACAGACAGCGGCAGAGCACGTGTCATTCCAGACAGCCAAACCACCCAACACTTACGAGTCCAGAAAATTATTGTAGCCATAGGCGCAGAACCTTCAGTCCCTTGGCAGTTTCCCTCACACAAAAATACCGAAGCCCTGTATCTCACCCACTGTACATTTACGGCTTCAGAACCACCGCTTCTGTTTGGCGGTGATCTGACCAACACCATAAAAAGTGTCACAGATGCCGTTGCTTCAGGAAAACAGGCGGCCATGGCCCTTGATATCTTTTTTAAACAGGGAAGGCATGCCATTACAGACCGTTTGAATTCCTGCCTCGTAGGAAATGGACCTGCCCTCTCCATGGAGTGTTATATGGGGGGAAAGCGATTGACCAGAAATCCTCATATCGTATCGAATAATGACATCAATCTCGATTATTTTTCCCAAACGCCCCGGGTTGAACCAGAATCGCTTGCTATCAAAAAACGAATGAATTCTTTCGATGAAATCGAAGCAACGTTCACCATCGAGCAGGCCATGGAAGAAACCCGGCGCTGTTTCAACTGCGGCATCTGTAATGCTTGCGACAACTGCCGGATATTCTGTCCGGAAATTGCCGTGATTCTCCAAGATGCCAAAAGGCAGATTAATCTTGATTACTGCAAAGGATGCGGAATCTGCGTTTTTGAATGCCCGCGCAGCGCCATGGATCTGGAGGAGGAATTATGAAGCATGTTTTGGAAGGAAGTCACGCCGTTTCTGAAGCAGTAAGGCTGGCAAAAGTACAGGTGATGTCCGCCTATCCCATTACGCCCCAGACCCATATCGTTGAAGCTTTATCGGAATATTGCGCCGACGGAACCATGAATGCCCGGTTTTTATGTGTAGAAAGCGAACATTCGGCAATGGCTGCCGTTATCGGAGCTTCGAGTGCAGGTGTTCGAACCTTTACAGCCACGTCTTCTCAGGGTCTGGCATTGATGCACGAACTCTTGCACTGGAGTTCAGCCGCCCGTCTACCCATTGTCATGGCTGAAGTCAACCGCGCCCTGGCGCCCGGATGGAATATATGGATGGACCAGACAGACAGCCTGGCCCAACGGGATACCGGCTGGATTCAGCTTTACTGTGAGGATGGCCAGGAGGTTTTTGACACCACACTTCAGGCATATCGTTTGGCTGAAACCGTCAATCTGCCGGTCATGGTGGTTCTGGATGCTTTTTTCCTTTCTCACACCTTTGAGCCTGTAGATATACCCGATCAGAAACTGGTGGATCGTTTTCTGCCGCCGTTCTCACCTCGAATTGCACTGGACACATCAGATCCTTTTGCCATGGGTCAAATGGCACCACCAAATGTATATATGGAGATGCGGCACGATATTCAGAAGGCCATGGAACAGGTTTCGAATATCTTTTCCAAAATAGAAGAAGAATTCACGGAAATATTCGGTCGGACATACGGGATGGTGGAAAAAGTTTTTTGCGATGACGCCCAGGTGATTATGGTCGTAACCGGAACGGCAGCAAGCACATGCCGTAAGGTCATCTCAGATCTTCGTTCCCAGGGAGAAAAAGTCGGAATGCTCAAGCTCAAAATGTTTCGGCCGTTCCCAACAGATCTGATTCGAGAACATCTCGGTCATGTTCAAAAAATTGCCGTAATTGACAGGAATTTTTCTTTCGGAGCCAGTGGTATTTTTGCCCAGGAAATCAGAGCAGCATTGTGCAACAACCATGATCACCCCCCGGTGTTCGGTTATATTACAGGACTCGGCGGCCGCGACGTGACGCCTGAAATTCTATCGGAAATTTACTGGAAAACAAAAAACAGCACTGCTCCAAAAGATGAAAGCGTGTGGGTGGGACTTTTGGATTGATGATCGATGATTGACGACTGTTATAGGGATAATTCAAGTTTGTCACTTAAATGTACATGAGGAGGCTGAGAGTTTTTCTTCTAAATCCTAAAGCATCAGCGGAATGGATGATCTTTTTTTAAATCGGATGCTGTTTGAGTGGCTTAGGGATCGTTAGAAAGAACAGGCGAATGCCGAAATCGTATCTTTAAAAGAAATCTTAAAATGGCGCAGCGAATCTGTTGATTTTTCAAAGATAGTTACCTGTTCTTTCTTTACAAGCCCTTGCCACGAGTTCATGCGGTTTAAAAAAAGATTATCCATGTGGCGGCGATTTAGAAAAACACCCCAATCCCTCAAATTGAACCGGAGACGATTATAAGGATGACCAGACTCAACATTCCAGACATAGATTATATGTATTCCGGACATGTAGGATGTCCCGGATGTGGCGCAACCATTGCCATGAGGTTTGCACTAAAAGCCCTGGGTGAAAAAACCATGGTTGTAATCCCGGCCTGCTGCTGGGGCGTCATTGCAGGACCTTACCCACAATCATCGCTTAAAGTACCGATACTTCAGACCGCTTTTGCAACTGCAGGTGCAACCGCCAGTGGTTTGAGGGCGGCGCTGGACATGAAGGGAGACTCAGAGACCACCGTTATGGCATGGGCCGGCGACGGCGGAACCTTTGATATCGGAATACAGGCACTCAGCGGTGCGGTAGAACGTAACGAGGATTTTATTTATGTGTGTTATGATAACGAGGCTTACATGAATACCGGAGTACAGCGAAGTTCCGCCACCCCTTTCGGCACACGTACCACAACAACTCCGGGTAAGGGATGGAAAAAAAGCCGTAAAAAAAACATGGTTGAAATACTTGCTGCCCACCGTATTCCTTATGCCGCCACAGCCAGTATTGCTTATCCGGAAGATATGATCCAAAAGTTTGATAAAGCCCGCCGGATGAAAGGCGGAACAAGATTTCTTCATGTTTTTGCCACCTGTCCCACAGGTTGGCGTATCCCATCTGAAATGTCCGTCAAAATCGCCCGACTAGCCGTTCAATCCAATGTGTTCCCTTTATATGAAGTCAAAGACGGTGTTGACTATACAATCAACATCAAGGGAAATCGACCGGTAACGGATTATTTAAAGATCCAGGGCCGTTTTAAACATTTAACCGATGCAGATTTTGAGCAGATCCAAAACATGGTGGATGAAGACTGGGAGCTTCTTTTGCGAAAAACATTACCTGCTCCAAAGAGTTAATGTGCTGAAAGGCAATCAATTTGACATTTTGCTCAACTTTTTGATAATGTTATGATTATCGTATGAAAAGCGTAATGGAGAGGATACCGAGGGGGCAAACATAGATGTATAAAAATTTCTTTGGCTTCAAGGAAAGACCATTCAAGCTCGTTCCGAACCCTGCTTATCTTTTTCTGAGTAGAAGTCACGAAGAGGCGCTTGCCCATCTTACCTACGCTGTTATCCAGGGTGAGGGTTTTATGGAAATCACGGGTGAAGTCGGGACCGGCAAGACAACACTCTGCCGGGCATTCCTCGAACACCTGGACAATGATACAAAAGTGGCGTATATCTTTAACCCAAACCTTGACGCCGTAGAACTGCTCAAAGCCATTAATGATGAATTCAGTATCCCATCGGATGCAGATAACACCAAAGACCTAATCGACACCCTGAACGCCTTTCTTATCGAGCAAAAAACCCAAGGAAAAAACACGATTCTCCTTATCGATGAGGCTCAGAATCTGACAAATGAGGTTTTAGAGCAGTTACGTTTGCTTTCCAATCTTGAGACCGCCAAACATAAGCTTTTACATATCATTTTAGTGGGACAGCCGGAACTGAAAGAAAAACTCGATTCCCACGAACTCAGACAATTGAGACAAAGAATATCTCTGAGTTGCCGGCTGACCCCTTTGAACTTTAAAGACGTTCGAAACTATATTCAACATCGTATCAATGTCGCCTCCGGGAAACCGGGGATCCAATTTGCCGATGCCGCATATCGCTCTATTTATAACTATTCGAAAGGCATTCCTCGACTCATCAACATCGTCTGCGATCGGGCGCTTTTGACTGCATACGGCCTTGATCAAAAAGAAATTACACAGAAAATCGTCAGGGCATCCATCAAGGAACTGACCGATAGGAATGGTATTAATGAAAACAACTTTAAGAAACAAAAAAAAGCCATTCTATTATTTTCTATATTGTCTCTAATTATCTTTATGGTTATTTATTTCCGTCCCGGATTGTTCAGGGTAAATACGATATTTAATTCACCTGAAACAAAAAAACTCGATACACTTCATTCAAATAACGTAAAAAAAACGTTTCCTGCTGTTACTGCGCCTGACGTAAAACAATCGGTTCCAGTTGTTGTTACTCCTGATGCAAAAAAAACTGTCCCAGCTGTTACTGTTACTGATAAGAAAGAACCGGTTCCAGCTGTTACAGTATCCGAGTCAAAAAAACCGATTCCCATTGTTACTGCGTCTGAGTTAAAAGAACCGATTCCCATTGTTACTGCATCTGAGTCAAAAAAAATTGAGGCGCAGAAAGCAAAAGAAATGGAACCTGTTATAGAACCCATTACAGAACCCGCCCGGAATTTGGGGAATCTTCTGGAAACAATGAACAGGCTCTCTTCACGACATATGGCCATTAAGGTTGCATTAAATTTGTGGCACATTGAACCCGAAATAAAACCAAATATGGATACCATTGATGACGATCAGGACTTTTTTCGGCTTGTCTCAAAGGAAAACAATCTTTCGATACGCCGAATCAAAGGAAATCTAAATGCAATAAAAAAATTGAATCTGCCGGTTATTTTAACCGTTCATTTGAATAAAGACATTCCTCCTGTATATCTTACGCTCATTAAAATAGATTCTCAAAAAGTTACGCTTAGAGGAGGAAAACAGGACATTTCAATAGAGCTGTCACCGGTTGAGTTAGAATCTTATTGGTCAGGCGAGGCATACATTCCATGGAAAAATTTTCTCTCACTAACAGGGACTATTCCAATAGATTCTCCGAAGGATTCCATAACAACGCTCAAAATGCTCTTGCGGGATATTGGATTTAAAGAGGTTGAAATAAACCCATTTTATGACGACAAAACCCGGCAGGCGGTAAAAGAAATCCAAAAAAAATATGGCTTACATATTGACGGCACGGTAGGTTCTACAACCAAAATCGCTCTTTATAGTGAAAAAAAGGTTTTTAAACAACCTCATATTGTCAGTGTCGCCAATTCGTTTCTTCGATGATTTTTTATAGAACCTATCTCAAAAATAAGATTGGGGTTCAAAAGCAAGTTGAGCGTTGCGAAATCCCGATATTCGGGGGCGCGAAACGGAGAAAAAGCGGAGCATACACGTCGTATGTGAGCATTTTGAACCGTTTCGCAACGCTGCAATGGGCACTTAGATTGTTTTTGAGATATGTTCTATGGTTTCAAATGGACAACGAAACAAAGAAGGCAGCCTGTATTTCGTGATAAGCATATTTTTCTTAAAGGCTTACAGAAGGTTTTTTTAAATTGAGTTCAATTTTAAAGGCATTAAAAAAGCTTGAAAATCAAGCTACAGATCAAAGCCACGGTTTATTCTGGCAGCCCAAAAACCATAAGCAAAACGACGACCATGAGCAGATAACTGGTCATCGGCGTTTAAAAAAACGCTATGTCATTATTTTCGCTGGTCTTGTCTTTGCTGTCGGTGCCGGGTTGATCCTAAGCCAGAAACTCCATGAAAGAAAACAGCAATTAATAACAAAAAAAGAAGCCACACTCCAAAAATCCATCCGTCTTCCTGAAAAGAAGGCGGTCATGCCAGATAGAGTTCAAAAAGAATTGTCTTCCCAAAAGGATGTAAAAAAATTCGAACCGATTGTAAAAGCAGCACCCCCGTCTGCTCATAAATCACGGAGAAACACCGACGTTTTGTCTAACAAAAAAACATTGCCACTGAAACAGGCTCGAAAAGAGACAGTTGCTGGAAAACCCAGCGAAAAATCCGGACAAAATACTAAAGACGATCGGTTTGCATCAATGCCCGTAAAACGATCGAACCAAACCAATATCGAACTGCAGGCAATTGCCTGGTCCAACGATCCGAAAAGTCGCCTCGCTGTGATTAACGGTCGTATTCTGAGGGAAAGAGAATCTATTGACAATGTCATTGTGATGCATATAGGTAGGGATGAAGTTATTTTTAAAAAAGGACGAGAGGAATGGACGCAAATGTTTGGGTTTTAATCATTTCCATTGCCGCAGTTTAATCGCGTTAAAACACGGTATAATCTTTTTCCTGAATTGATATCTCATTTAACATATTAATATCTCTGAACAAAAAACAAAGGAGCCCTTGATGAGCAACGAACAATTTTTCTTTACATCAGAGTCAGTTACCGAAGGCCATCCTGATAAAGTTGCCGACGCCATATCAGATTCCATACTCGACGCTATCATGGAAAAGGACAAAAAGTGCAGGGTTGCCTGTGAGACCCTTGTCACAACCGGTCTGGCTTTTATCGCCGGCGAAATTTCTACCGAATGTTATGTTGATATGCCCGAGATCGTAAGGAGTACTATTCGTGAAATCGGATACCATTCTTCCCTCATGGGCTTTGACTGGCAGACCTGTTCAGTCATTACAAGTATTGATCA
The DNA here is from genome assembly GCA_002868985.1 of Desulfobacteraceae bacterium. Taxonomy (GTDB): domain Bacteria; phylum Desulfobacterota; class Desulfobacteria; order Desulfobacterales; family UBA11574; genus UBA11574. The sequence continues at coordinate 10,115 of PKTV01000312.1, forward strand.
TCAATCCCCGGATATCGCTCAAGGGGTCAACATCGGCCAAGGTCTTTTCAAAGACCAAGGGGCTGGCGACCAGGGGCTCATGTTTGGATTTGCCACGGATGAAACTCCTGAGTTGATGCCCATGCCCATCACATATGCACACAAGCTGTGTCAGCGTCTTGCCACGGTCCGTAAAAACCACTCTCTTGATTTTTTAAGGCCGGATGGCAAATCTCAGGTCACCATCGAATATGAAAACGGGACCCCCAAACGTGTTGATACGGTTGTCATCGCCGCCCAGCACAAGCCGGATATTTCCCACGAAGACTTAAAAGAGGCGATTATTGAAGAAGTCATCAAGAAAGTGATTCCGAAAAAGTTAACAGACGGCGATACCAGATATTTTATAAATGCTACAGGAAAGTTTGTTGTCGGCGGCCCTATGGGAGACTGCGGTTTGACGGGACGAAAGATTATCGTTGACACTTACGGAGGCCAGGGGAGCCACGGCGGCGGATGCTTCTCCGGTAAAGATCCTTCCAAGGTTGATCGTAGCGCTTCTTACATGGGTCGCCATATCGCAAAAAATATCGTCGCTGCGGGCCTTGCAAAAAAATGTGAAATACAGGTCGCCTATTCCATCGGCGTGGCAAAACCTGTTTCTGTAATGATCGACCTTATGGGAACCGGTGCCATACCCAAACACCGTGTTAAAGAAATAGTCTTGGATGTATTTGACTTAAGACCGGCCGCCATCATCGAATATCTTGATCTTTTACGTCCCATCTATCGCAAAACTTCGGCTTACGGTCACTTTGGGAGAAATGAGCCTGAATTTACTTGGGAAAAGACGAATATGGCTGATATTTTAAAGGAAAAGGCCGGACTTTAATAGAAATTATTGACTGTTCATTGAAGATTGACAACAATCAATAACGAGGGTCAGCATTAAAAACGACTCAAAAGGAGAAAAATAGTTAATGAATTACGACATTAAAGATATAAAACTGGCAAAAGACGGCTTGCTCCGGATCGAATGGGCCAACCAGAGCATGCAAGTGCTCAACAACATTAAAAAAAGGTTTGCAAAAGAGAAACCCTTAAAAGGCATCCGCCTCGCTGCCTGCCTTCATGTCACCACCGAAACCGCTTCCCTGATGCAAACACTAAAAGCAGGGGGTGCCCAAATCACGCTCTGTGCTTCCAACCCGCTGAGCACCCAGGATGATGTGTCGGCCTCATTGGTAAAGCACGACAAAATAGCTGTTTTTGCCATCAAGGGTGAAGATAACAAAACATATTACAAGCACATCCATTCTGCCCTCGATATCAAACCTCAATACACAATGGATGACGGTGCGGATCTGGTTTCCATTATTCATTCCGAACGCCAGGAGCTTATTGAGAATGTACGAGGCGGCACTGAAGAAACGACCACCGGTATCATCCGACTTAAAAGTATGGCCGCAGATGGTGTTTTACAATATCCTATCATAGCGGTAAATGATGCCAAGACCAAACATTTCTTTGACAACCGTTACGGTACAGGCCAGAGCACAATGGACGGAATTATTCGGGCTACAAACCGTCTCATTGCCGGATCTAACTTTGTCGTTTGCGGGTATGGATGGTGTGGCAAAGGTCTC
>PKTV01000146.1 GCA_002868985.1 Desulfobacteraceae bacterium
AATAAAATAGAGCTTTCTTTTCTTCAAAACCGAAAAAATCTGATGGAGTTGAGGGGCAATTGTTGTCATTTTTGAACCCATATGATTATTTACACCCTTGACAAAAGGAACAGCGTCCAAGTCCTCATCGAGCTGGTTGATGAGTTGATCTGGCGACATGGAAGTAAGAAGAACTCCGGGACCGGGGTTTATCAATGGATATTCATTGGGTTCCATGGGCAGATGCAACATCACATCGAACCCTTTAGAATGAGCCATCATGGCAATTCTTTTATCATGAGTACTGTGAGGGAGTATGGAAAATGTCAAGACAGCGTCAAGATCGAGGAATTTTTGGGCTATATATCTATCATACCCGATGTCATCAATAATAATGGCAATTTTGGGTAATTTCGTGGGCACCGCGGGTTTGGTTTTCGGTATGGGTTTATGGGGTGGTATGTCATTTTTGGGATAGATTTCAAACCTGGGCGTTTTCATAACCCGGGGTTTTTTCATCGGCAACACGGTATATTTTTTTGATATCAAATGGTGTGTCAAAACACCGGCAATAACGACCAAGAGTATCAGAATGCCAAGTCCGGTAACAGCTTTTAGCAGATACGTTTTTTGAATACTGCCTTTAGCCGCTCTTTTTAACGGTTTCTTCGGACGTCGTCTCTGTTTTTTAGCCATACCTTATTTTTGGACGTCCTTGAAGATTTCATAGCTCAAAAGAATATCAAGCGCACGTGTCACTTGATTATCCGTCAGTAGTAGTTCAGGCTTAATCTGACCGTACATAAATTTAGTTTTTTCGATGTTCTGTTTTTCAAGCCTTTTTTCTTTCTCGCCCTCTTCCTTTTTTTTCTCCTGACCTTTTTCAGGCACCGCTTCGAGATGATTTTGAAGATCTTTTTCCTTTAGCACCCCCTCACCGATACCGTCCATATCTTCCTTATCAATAAACCTTCTTTTTATAATGATATCCGGTTGAATACCTTTTGCCTGGATCGAGCGACCACTGGGTGTGTAATATCTTGCAATGGTCAATTTAAGGCCGTAACCATCCCTCAATTTCTCCACAGATTGCACCGAACCTTTCCCAAAGGAAGAAGTTCCCAGTATGAGAGCGCGTTTTTGATCCTGGAGGGCACCTGCTACGATTTCTGACGCACTGGCGCTCCCGCCGTTAATTAATAAAACAATGGGATAATTCCGCTTTACTTTGTTCGGGGTCGCTTTATAAATTTGGGTATTTTTTTCCCTACGTCCCTTAATGGAAAGAATTGTTCCTTCTTCGACAAAAATATCTGAAACCTCAATAGCCTGGTTGAGAAGCCCGCCCGGGTTGTCACGAAGATCGAGGATAAGCCCTTTTAAGGGCATTTTATTGGATTCAAGTTTTTCCAACTCTGAAACAAGGTCATCGGTTGTACTATCTCTGAAATTGGTGATCCAGATATATCCGTATCCGGGTTTCAAAACAATCGCTTTGACGCTTTCAACAGGAATAATATCCCGAATAAGTTTGTAATCAATTGGTTTTTTGACTTCTTCCCGGGCAATCGTAACAACAACCTCAGTTCCTTTTGGCCCTCTAATCATTTTAACAGCCTGTCGCAAATCTCCTGTCGCTTTACCGTTAACCTTAATGATTTTATCACCGGCTTTTATACCGGCTTTGTAAGCCGGTGTTCCTTCAATGGGCGAAATCACTGTAACAAAACCATCCTTCATGGTGATACTTACGCCGATTCCCGTAAACTCACCCTGGGTGTCAATCTGCAACTCTTTAAAGTCATCAGGAGCCAACAAAGAAGAATGGGGATCAAGGCTGTGGACCATTCCCTGGATGGCCTTTTCGATCAATTCTTTTGAATCGACGGGTTCAACATAGTTGTTTTCAACCAGTTCGATCACATCGGAAAATAATTTTAAACCCTTATATGTTTCTGCTCCATCGGCCGAAAGATTTCGGTAAAAACCGGATCCAATGGTTCCAAAAACGACAGCGATCAGCAAAGCCAACCACAGTTTAATATGTTGTTTTTTCTTTAAATTCATGGAGTTTCTCCTTTTAATCTGAACTTTTTATAATACCCTTCATTCAGCCCATTGAAAAGTCCAGACTAACCTTTTTTAATCCATTCCAACGGGTCCACAGGCTTCCCATGATGACGCACTTCAAAATGCAAACTTGGACCGATCATTGACCCTGAGTCTCCAACGGTGGCCACAACTTCGCCCATTTCAACAGTATCTCCTTGTGAAGCAAAAATTTCCTGAGCATGGGCATAAATGGTGTAGAAATTATTCCCATGATCAATGATGATCATATTTCCGTATCCCTTAAACCATCTGGCATAAAGAATTCGTCCATTATAGACGGCACGTATGGGTTCACCTCTGTCAGCTTTTATCTCGATACCACTTTGGAAATTGATCACATTAAACTTTTTGTTTCGGTGTGGTCCGAAAAAGGATACTATTTTACCTTTTACCGGCATATTAAGCAATCCTTTTAAAGTGGAAAAGCTCTTTAGTGAAATATTTTTTTGGGGTTTCGTCAGATCTGTTCCGGATTTCAAAGATATTACGGTATGATCTAAATCTGCCGCTGCCTGTTTCAAGGATTCAAGAGCAGCCAATTTTAAAGACCTTTTTTTACGTATATCATCAAGTAGTTGCGAACGTTTTTGTCTCTCAAGAGACATGATTTTAATCTGTTTATTTAAATCTATCTCAACAGCAAGCTTCTCCCTCTTTTTTGCATTCAACTCGATCAGTATCTGCTGAAACTCCTCTTTATTGTCCAGAAGATTTTGCCAAATATTTTCATCGTACGCAAAAACCTGTTCCAAAACTTTTTTTCGATGAAAAAGTTCATACATGGATTGAGCCGAGGCCAAAACATATATTTGGCCCAGCCAGTTCAGCTTATAAAGAGCGATCAGGCGCTTTGATGCATACTCTTCGCTGGTTTTAATCCTTTTTTGAAGTTCTTTGGATGTATTTGTCGCCCTCTTTATTTCTTTTTCAAAGTCAGCAAGCTCTTTTTTGAGAGACGAAGCATTTTTTCTGGCGTTGTCAAGTGTCAAATCAATATCGTTCAAGCTATTGACGATGGAAGTTTCCCTTTTTGTAAACCTCAAGAGTTCGGCCGTCCCCTTTTCTATCTCACGATCGATACTGCCCACCTCTTTCCTGAAGCCTTCAATGTCGTCATTGCCATTTTCTGTTTTTACTGTTTTCTTTATACTGTCCTCAGATATAATATGCACATATTGCTTAAAATTTCGAATATAACCGACCTGGCCTTCATGTAAAATTTTAAGCCATTTATTATGATGCTCGAGGATTTTGACTTTTGTTCCTTTTGAAATCAATACCAGAGAGGGACTTTTAATGCCGGGCTGGGACCGAACGTTCAGCTTGTTGGCGGTCACAATTCCGATTTCATCGGATTGTGCAACACAAACATCGGGGAATTGCAGTATAATAATGACACTGACTGCAGCATATGCTACTGTTTTAAGAACTGTTTTAGCGAAAGAAAGCACCCCATCCACCCTATAAACATGCTGCAAATTAATATTCCAAGGAATGCCTTCCAAGAAAGAAATCTGATTGCAAACAGACTTGAAGTTAAACCTTTATCGACATTCGATGAAATAAATATAAAAAGAACAAATAACGCTCCAAGCCCGATGATCCCGCCCAGAGCTCCCTGGATAAGGCCTTCCATATAGAAAGGAGCCCTGATGAAACCGTCGGTTGCACCGACCAGCCGCATGATTTCAACCTCTTCGCGCCTTGAATAAAGCACCAAGCGAATGGTGTTGGCGACAATTAAAACAGTTGCCATAAAAAAAAGAGCCCCCATTGCATATCCTGTTAACCTGAACAGATTGAGAATGTTCGTAAATCGTCCCAGCCAAACTTGCCCATACTCGACTTCATCCACCTGCGAAAGCGATTCCAGACGAGTAGCAAGCTTTTCGACTTTATCCTGGTTTTGGAAATTGTCTGTAAGCTGAACTTCAAAGGCATCCGGTAAGGGATTTTCTTGCAAGTCGTCCAGTAACGAGGATTGCCGCTTCATCTGATTTTTTAACCGTTCCAACGCCTCTTTGTTTGAAATAAAGCGAACATTATTTACACCTTTCATGCCCTCAATTTTACTTTTGATATCAGCAACGTTTTTTTCAGAGTAATTGGGCTTAAGATAGACCATTATACGGATTCCCTGTTTCCAGGAGTTCACAATAGCGTTTGCATTGATAAAAAAAAGAGCAAAAGCACTGGCAATAAGTATGGCGATCGCAATGGTAGCGATAGTCACAACACTCAAAAACCTGTGATCAAGAATATCCTTTATGGCCCGCTTATAATAAATAATCATCAGAACACGTTCTCTAATGGATTGATGTTGTCTGCATTCGACCCTGCTTCAGATGAATGACTCGTCCCCCTGTTTTGCGGATAAGTTCTTTATCGTGGGTTGCAATAATAACCGTAGCGCCTCGAACATGAAATCTTTTGAGCAGGTTAAGGATAATATCGGCAGAGTCCTCGTCCAGGTTGCCGGTGGGTTCATCTGCAAGTATAATCTTTGGGTCTCCGACGATGGCCCTGGCAACGGCGATTCTTTGTTGTTCCCCACCGGATAGGGTCGGGGGCAAGGAATGGATGCTGTTTTCCATACCAACAGTTCTGAGGACACTCCGTACTTTTTTTTCAACAAATCGCCGTTTTTTTCCCACTGCTTCAAGTACAACGGCAATATTATCAAATACAGTCTTTGTTCGAATCAGCTTGTAATCCTGAAATATTACGCCGAACTTTCGTCGAAGAATCGGAATTCGATGATGTGAGATTCTTGATAAATTCATTCCATCGATCAACACCTGTCCTTCTGATGCAGCTTCTCCATAATACAAAAGCTTCAGCAGAGAAGTTTTGCCTGCCCCGCTGGGACCGCTGATAAAAAGGAGTTCGTTTTTTGGAACATCAAGTGTGATATCGATGAGCGCTTTAACGGCGCCGTAATGCTTGTGGACGTGAAACATCCGAATTATAGAGCTTTTATTCTGTTTCTCAATCATTCAATAACTTCCTGGCCGATAGATCGATACAGCGTCGCCTTAGAAATTTTAAATGCGTACAATGCATTGTAGTAATTTGTCATGGTTCTTGAGAGAAGTGTTTGGGCAATGAGCACATCGGTTTGCGTGGAGATTTGTTCTTTATAACGTTCCTGGTTGATCCTGAAGTTTTCTTTTGCCTGCTCAATGGCTTTTTCCACCGTTTTGATCGCCCTTTCCGCTTCCTGGGTCCTCAGATATGCCGTCTTTACCTCCAAGTGGATCTTATCAAGAATCTCTTGTTTTTGAAGCTTTGCCTGGTTGAATCGGGAATTTTTTTCTTTAACGCCATATGAGGTTCGGCCCCATTCCCAGAAATTCCATTTTGCCACAGCTTGTATATTCCACCCACTGGGATCATATATGCCTTCGCCCCCATCTACATCCCATTGTGTTCCGTAGTTAAAATAATTCCCTTTCAGATCAATTGATGGGTAATAGTCTTTTTTTGTAAGATCTAATTCTTTTTGTGCAATTTCAACTTCCATATCGGTAATTTTTATTTCAAATCGATTTTTCTCGGCTTCGGCAAGGCAATACTCAAGGGTTTCTTCAAAGGGAGAAAAATCAAGAATGTCCTTCAGAACGACAGGTGTATTTATGGGTCTTCGAAGGAGCGTATTGAAATTCGACTCGGCATTGTCCAAATTGTTTTTTGCAACAATAAGCTCCTGTTTGGCATTGGCCAGTTCAACCTGTGCCTGGAGCAGATCGTTCAACGGCGTCATGCCCACCTGGTAAAAATTATCGGCCACTTCTTTTTGAGCCATGATCTGTACAACGGTCTTTTGGGCGATATCATGTAGCTTTTGCTTCTGCAGCAGTTGAAAGTATGCATTTTTTGCGTCCAGAATAATATCTTGACGTTTAAGCTGCTCTCTGACTTGGGCTCTGTCTAGACCGAGTTTGGCGATGTCGTATTGTCTCAGTAAAGAGAAACCTGCAAATATCGGTTGACTGAATGAGGTTACAAAACTGTACTCTTCTTTTGGAACCGCCGTAATGCCGCTTGTTACTGTACTTGCGTCAAACCGATTGTACCCATAGGATGCACTAAATGTAGGAAAAAATTGCGTCCGTTTGGCTTTTTTCACAGCCATGGCTGCTGCTGTTTCTTCTTTGGATGATTTCAGCCCGAGATTTGCCTTAACAGCACTTTCAATGGTCTGTTTGAGGGTAAAATTTTCAACAGGCTCCTGGGCTTTTGAAAAAACGGGAAATAGTATCGGTTGAATGAAGATAAAACACAAAAACAATCCGGTCCATTTTATTTTAAATGTCATATTATTTTGTCCTTACATTGTTGAAAGATACAGAACCTTTAAGTAACGCCATCTTCAAATAGCGATTAACAGCCCATGCTTCAATTGAGGGTTTTTGATTGACCAACATGGGGTTTATTGATATTTATTTTTTCGAGTTGAAGGAGTGCTGTCACCAGTTTTCCTTACTCAAAGCCTCCACTGAATCCCATTAAACAGGCTTCTTCCATTTCGGTGGAGGCTTTTCTATATCAAATCAACACCTTAAAATCAATAGTTTAGTATCAATTAGGGCCTACCCAACAAAATATTATATCCAAACAAATCAGGGGTCGGGGTGTTTTTATTTATCTCTGAATCCGCTCGATCTCGTCAAGAGTTTTTTGATATACGGAACTCATGGGACCACCCAAAGAAACCGCCTTGTTTGCGGCCGCCAATGCTTCCTTCTTTCGCCCTTGCTCAAAGAAAATCTGTGCAAGATTATTAAACGCCGGACCCGATTTTGGATGGTAACGGACGGCTTTTCTGAGAGCCTTTTCGGCATTTTCAAGATCTCCAAGGGCATAATAGCAATTACCAATACCGATAAACACAGTTAGACTTTTCGGCCATTGCTTCAGCGCTGTATGGTATCCATCGATGGCAGCCCGAAACTGACGGGCTTCTTCAAGCCCCAATAAAGCTTTTAGGAATAGATCTTTTTTAACCGTGGCAGGCAATTGATTTGATTGTAGAATTAAAAGACCCCAATAATTGCCTCGGGCCCAGGTTTTTTCAAAAACCTGAAAAGACATGAGTTTCCGGCGAATATTTCCTGAGCGAAGAATAACATATTTTTCAGACAAATCGTAGCCGACCACCACCGCATAATGCCAGACAGGATACCAGGACAACCCAAGATTTTGTAAAATGATCACCGGATGCCCGGCAGCCACTTCAACGAACAGATCACTCAATCCCGTAAACACATATGCGATTCTGCCATTCCGGCGGACCGTGCTTACCATTGCCGATTGAAGGCTCCCTTTGCGTTCAGGTGTAAAGACCTCGGCGGTCAGATCTTCAGGAGAAATCAGCAGGCCGCTCCAGTCGAGTACCATTGCAAGTGCCGCAGGACCACACTGATATGCTTTCTGGGGATAAAACGGAATCGTTTCAATCTCAACTCGAGGGGGCACATTGCCTGCTTTTTCCAACATTACAGATTTATTGAGACTGGCGCAGCTTGAAAGCAGAACAACGGTACAGCAAAGCAGTACAATGCATTTAAATTGCAAACATTTTTGGCAATTCGCCATACTATTTGCTGGAGGGATGTTTCACAAACGTAAAAATGTCAGTATAGCCCAAAATATCCGTGATCAAAAGGACAATAAAGATAATCACCGCAGTCCCCATAATAACGCCAAATGTGCTACCACCGGCAGGAAGCTGATCCATTTTATCGGCAATCTGCATGATTTCTGCATCGGAGAGACTGTCGACGCGGGCTGTTGCTTCTACAGGGCTGATCCCCTGGGCCATCATTATGGCCTTGACATCTTCCCTTTTTAAAAATTGATTGAGGTTTTCACGTACGTTTTTTGCCGTCGACAGCGTCAGCACCGTTTCCGTTCTTACCATAGCCGCCTGAACCGTCTGCACCGGCATACTCATCAGCACCATGGTCATCGTAACAAAACAACAGACATACTTGGCAAAGCGACGGTCTCCAAACATATTACACCTCCGAAAAAAATTGTTTTTGACTTTTTCTTGAATATCTAAGTTTATCTTGGCTAATGTTTATAACGAACTGTATTCAAAAGCAAGTGATTATCATTGAGTCATGCCCCATTTCATGACATTTATAGAAATCGTTTTCGGGAATTTTTAACAACAAAATCAAACCAATGACGGAATTAAAGCGTCTAAACCCGGTTTTTTTCAATTCTATAGCAATATCCCTTTAATCTCTGTTATGATCGTTTTGTTTCAGACCAAGTTTTTAATATCCTAAGACGGTGGATGCAGCGATTTAGTTTACAAAAATAAAAAAAATCATAATTCAAATTTTTTCCACAACATTTTCAATAACATTTAGTGCCTGTTTGACAAGTTCCATATCCGCCTGGGTGCCCATATGCCCCAGTCTAAAGACTTTGCCGACCATGGGCCCATAACTCCCACCCACCACAAGTCCTTGCTGTCGCAGTTGTAAGTTAAATTCCGGCCAGTCAACTCCGTCAGGGAGGTTGACGGCCGTAACCGTCGGAGACAGTACAGCATCCGAAGCCGGAAAAAGCGACAACCCCATCTTTATTATTTTGTTGCGGCAAAATTCAGCAACCTTTTCATGCCTGGCGAAACTGTTGTCCAATCCCTCATTCAGAATCAACTCGGCTCCGGCGTTAAGACCCGCAACACCTTGCCAATTTGGCGTATAAGGAAAATAATGTGCTGCCTGTGCCTTATAAAACGGTTTCAAGGCATCATACCCCACATAATTGACGTTGTGAATGATGTCCCATGCGGATTCACTCACCGATAAAAAGGCCATGTCCGGCAGAGAAGACAAACACTTCTGGGAACCGCCCAGGCAAAGGTCAATGTTCCACTCATCGCTTAAAACGGGCGAACCCCCGGCACTGGCCACGGCATCCACATACAGGAGGGGAACGTTATGGCGTCGTTTCAGTCGTCCCAATTCAGCAATGGGATTTAAAGTGCCGGATGGGGTTTCGCAGTGAACCACGGTAATCATTTTCGGCTTGAATTGAACAATGGCGGCCTCAATTTCGGACATATCCGAAATGGTTTCATTATACGGCAAACGTATTTTATTTACGTCGGCACCAATGGAAAGCGCCATGTCGCCGATACCGTCGCCAAAAACACCGGTGGCGATGGTCAATACGCCGTCTCCAGGGAGAAGACAGCTTTTCAAGGCACTCCACAATGCCAGCATGCCTTCCCCGGACTGAATGACGACACGGTTTTTGGTGCAGAGAATCATTTTCAGGTTGGATTCCGTCTTGTTGTATAATTCCAGAAATTCGGCTTCCAAATCCGCGGATCCAAAATTGGTCTGATAAGCATCCAGCACCGTTTGCGGCAATTTAACCGGTCCGGGAACCATTGGAATAGGATATGTTTCCATAATCTAATCCTTTATTTTTTGAAATAGTTTAGTCCTACGAAACAAATCGATTTCAAGAAGCTTTTGGTATGATAAAAGGTTGCAATTATTTCCGGTTTCGTCAATTGTCTGTTAAAATCTAAACCCTATTGTAAAATGAAACCGGCCCGCGCTTTCATCAGGTTTTCTATCCAGTTTGTGGCCGTAATAGACACCGATGGGGCCGATGGGCGTAAAATAGTGCAGCCCTGTTCCGACTGAAGAACGAAATCCATCCGTACCTTGGTCGACAATAGCGTTTCTGACGCTGCCGATGTCGTAAAAAAAAGAAAGCTCGAAATCAGGTCCTAAGTCAATCCGGGTCTCTATATTACCCAAAATCGAAGTCAACCCTCCTAAGGCCTTGCCGGCCAAGTCAAATCGAAGGAGGTTTTCGTCAAAACCCCGAACGGTGGATGTGCCGCCCAGAAAGAAAAACTGGTCTTCCGGTATGGTGCTGGCGTCCTCAAAGGGGGTAATATCCCCGACCCGACCCCGCAGGGCAAAACTTAAGTTTTCTATGGGGGTATAATATTTTCGAACCTCGAAACGATATCTAAAAAAATCATCCAGAGAGTTATTGATCCCTTTAGAAATATCTAAGAGTAAAGAAGAAAATAGCCCTTTTCTGGGTCGTACATAGGAATCTGTTGCATTATAAACAAGTGAGGGACTTATGGTCAGAATTTCTCTGGGCTCAAATCTATTTTCTTCATTGACCAAAATGGGTTCCGAATCGCGCGGGTAGTCCTTCTTGTAGGAATAAACAAAAGAAATGTCTGCGTTAAATTTTTTAAGAAACCTGCGGTTAAATGATAATGAAACGCCCCTTTCTCTGGTGCCGAAATTTGTATTAAACTCTTCCCTGTCTTCAGCAAACAGGTTCATTGTCGACTTTATCTGGGTTCTCAGAAATCTGGGTTCAGTGATGCCCAGGTCTCCTCGGTACCCTATCTGGCTGATTTCACCACCCGCCCAAATATCCTTGTTTAATCCAAAAAGGTTACGGTCGCCCGCCATAATGTTTGCAAAAAACCCCCTTTCAGTGTCATATCCTCCGCCGGTTTGAATATAGTAAGGTTTTTTCTCTTCCAATTCCAAAAGCAGATTTACCTTGTCCGCCGTTTCTTTTAACCCGAAAGTGTTAAAACGAACCGAATCAAATGCTTCGATGTCGCGGATATCGCGCTGGGATCTTAAAAATTTCTTCAGAGAAAACGGCTCTCCCGGATCGAGTTCAAGTTCATTATTTATAACACGTTTTTTGGTGAGAAAATTCCCTGTATAAGCCACTTGCCCCATTCTCACAAAAGGCCCTTCGTCAACTTCATACATTACTGAAGCTTCGGTTTTGTCCTTACTGATGGCCGCGGATCCCTTTACCTTGACATGAGGGTAACCCTTTTCAGAGATCAGGGATGACAGGGTGTTTTCATCGCTGCGAATCATATAGTTTCGAAAAACGGACCCTTTTTTCAAAGTGATACCCTCACGGGCCTGAACGTCTGATAACACATTCAACCCATTGATTGTTGAGGATTTCACGTTTGTTTGAATCCCCTCTTCAATTTCAATCGTGATGTCGACATTCTGTTTTTTTTCTTTAATGCCTTTATCCAATTTTACCTGATCCTTCACTCCCGTGTTCATATAACCTTGCTTGAGATAAAGCGACGTTATGGCGCGTTTATCCTCTTCCAAGGTTTCCTGAACGAACGCTCCGTTTGCGATAATTCCCGGTGTTCGGGTCAACATCTGTTTTTTGATATTTTTTGAACCGATCACATTATTTCCTTTAAAACGGATTGAATTCACAATGTATTGTGAACCCTCATCAATTATAAAGCGGATGTTACGAACCGATTGACCTGCTTCTTGTTTTCTTTCAGATTTCATCTCTATACTGCAATCCGTATATCCTGCTTTAAGGTATTGTTTTTTTATTTTACGTATACTTTTTTTTAGACCAAAATCCCTTTTGTTCCCCTCCTTAAACAGGATGAGATCTTTCTTTAACGTAAAATTCCAAAACGCCTTGTTGCCTTCAAATTCAATGTCATATC
>PKTV01000310.1 GCA_002868985.1 Desulfobacteraceae bacterium
GCGCGACGAGATATTCAATCTAATCTAATTTTTGCGTCCAGTCAAGATGTTTTTTGACCCTCAGCCATCTTTGTTTCAGCAGCTCACTCTCGCTTACGCTCAAGTTCCCCGTGTCGCAAAGACCGCGGCAAAGTACTTGATCGGGTGGGCGATGTCAACAGAAAAGATTGAATATTTTCACGTTCACTTCATTCTTTCTGCGCGTTCAGTTTTAAACCATGAATCTATCGATAATTATATATCAAACTCTCCTGAGAGGAAAGGGGGCGGACATATTCTGGAGCGACGAAATGAGTTTGTTTTTATGATTCGTATTGATCTGATTCGGAAAATTAATAGAAAAATATTTTTACTCTTTTTTTTAAACATTTTTAATAATTCCGTGGTTCATTAAAAAAATTATTATCGTCTTTAAAAATACCATCATACAGGCAGGGCACCAAAAGCCCTGCCTTTTTTATTTAAACCATCCTGATCAAACGGAAACCGAGTCGGTTGCTGCGACGGTCCGGCGAGCTGAGGCTGCGTGATGCACACCGGCAATACCAGCCCTCGCTTCCCCAGTCGCCTCCCCGCAGCACCTTGGCCAACCCTGATGAAGGCCCTAAAGGAGCATTTGAAGGACTTTGAGAATAATATTTTCTATCAAACCAGTCCTGACACCATTCATGGACGTTTCCATGCATGTCATAAAGTCCCCATGCATTCGGCTTTAATTGACCTACTGGATGGGTTTCGTCTTCTGAATTTTTTCTGTACCAGGCGTATTGGCTTAATATATTAGCATCACCGCCAAAGCCGTAAGAATTTTCTGAGCCTGCTCTTGCCGCATATTCCCATTCAGCCTCGGTTGGAAGACGATATTTATTTGTTTTTTCTTGAGTGTTCAGCCTTTGGATAAACACTTGCACATCATTCCATGAAGCCCTTTCCACCGGTCTTATGTCGTCCTTAAATTCACTTGGATTATTATTCATCATCTCAGACCACTGCGCTTGAGTGACCTCATATTTACCCATTAAAAATGCTTTACTGATTTTAACCAGGTGTCGTGGGGTTTCATGATCTTCAGCTTGTTCAAGTTTTTTGTCTCCTCCCATTCTGAACGAGCCCGATGGAATCAAAACAAGTTCCATACCAATACTGTTGATTGTCGTATCCGGCATTTTTCCTGAATTATTCATGAAAAGTGTGTTTCCTGAAATGCGTCTTTAAGATTTTTAACTGCGGCCTGTAATCATTCTTTTTTACTCTAGATGTCCAATTTGATCAATACTATTCACAGACAAGGTTTTTAAGCCGGCGGCCCTTTTTGATATTGTGGAAACGAATTTTTAAGATAATGTTATAATATTTGATATTTTTGAAGTCCTAAAATACAGGTGTACGATACGCAGTTATCAGTATCGAAAATTTTGAGATAGCTTCTATTAAAATAAAATGTATTTAGGATGTCCACCATTAGATTGCGAATTCTTTTTTAGATGGGAGAAAAAATCTATTTGACAGAGGTTGTCCTTTTGATTTTTTATGGATTTATATATATATAGTTTTACATTTCGAGATTGATAACTTCAGGCTTTGTTTGAACGAAGAATTTGCTGCATTTGACATTTTAAATAAGATACATTCAATATAAATTTTCTTATAAATAAATCCGGTCAAATCCATGGCGACAAATCTTCCCCCTGAGTATTATGAGGCGGATAAACGATACCGTGCCGCCAAAACACCTGGTGAGAAAATCTCCTGTATCGAAGAATTGCTGCGCATTGTCCCCAAACACAAAGGCACGGACAAGCTCAGGGCCGGACTGCGCAAACGGCTCTCTAAATTAAAAACCACCGCTCAGGCCAAAAAAGGTACCGGCAAGCGAGAATCGGCTTTTCGTATCGAAAAAGAAGGCGCCGGACAAGTGGTGCTGGTCGGACCTGCCAATGTGGGCAAATCCGCCCTGGTATCAGCTCTCACCAACGCCACACCCGAAATCGCTAATTTTCCACATACAACCTGGAAACCCACTCCGGGAATGATGCCAATGGAAAACATTCAGATCCAACTGGTGGATACGCCGCCGCTTAACCGGAATTTTATGGAACCGGAATTGTTGGACCTGATTCGTCGATCGGACTATATTTTATTGGTTGTGGATTTGCATACGGATCCGGTACATCAGCTTGAAGATTCGATTGCCATCCTTCAAGAACACCGGATCATGCCCGATCACCTAAAGAAGCTTTATTCTGAGCAGCGGGGCTTGATCTTCATACCCTTTTTGGTACTGACCAACAAATTTGACGATGAAAATTTCGATGAAAATTTCGAGATTTTCTCTGAGTTGCTTGAGAATGAGTGGCCTTCGATTCCGGTTTCAGCAACCACCGGCCGCAACCTGGAACAGTTTAAAATGATGCTGTTTGAGCAACTCGAAATTATACGCGTCTACTCAAAAGCTCCCGGCAAAGAGCCGGATTACAAGGAACCGTTTATTTTAAAAAAGGGAGATACAGTTGAGGACTTTGCAAGGAAAGTCAATCAGGATTTTGCCAGCAAATTAAAAACCGCCCGATTATGGGGCACGGCAGTTTATGACGGACAGTTGGTGCAACGAGACCACGTGCTAAGCGACAGTGACATTGTGGAACTTCAGATATAATTGAAAAAATTAATTTGGAAATAATATGAGAAATCTGTTTTGTATCATAGGGATCGTAGGCGTTGTTCTATTTGTTTCCGGATATTATTTTATCGATAATGGAAAGTACGTATATTTTTTTGGTGTAGCGTTGATGCTAGCAGGATTTATTGGAATTAAAAAAACAAAATAACAATATACTTAAATAGACGTGTTCAACGGGCTTGTTTATAATTGTAAGGACTTACACTAATACGTGTAAAAATTTGGGGACCACTTCGTTTCGAAACGGTATCACTTTCATACCCCGCTCGGTCACCCGAAAATCCTCATCAACTATAAAACTGACCCAAACACTCCAGAGATACTGGGCAGATTGTTGCGAGGTATTGCTCAGCAAAAAAAATGCAACTTATAGGAAAAATGACCCCATAGAAAGCATCGCTTGACTTTTCATTTGACAACGAAAGCTTTGCGGTACAATCTTTATTATGTTTACGTGTATTAGCGCGTAATGGAATAGTTCTAATCCGAGGATGCTGTAAAGACAGTATCTTCATTCTAATATCATGTATGCATATGGCCAATTATAAATCTCTATTATATCTGATCATAGCACTATTAATTTTCGCGGCGGTCGGATGTCATAAGACAGTCTACCTCATGCCGACACCTGCCATAGTGGCCACGGGAGAGCTTAACCCCTTCAGCGTCAATCCCAACCTGGAGGAAAGCAATCGCGTCGAGGTGCTCTTCGCGACAAACCGGACACCCATGGGAGATGATGATAACAGAACCTATAGTATCTTTCCTGGAAACAAACTGCGTGTGGGCATCGTTCATTTTACAATCGGCGGCGAGGAAACTGACTGGGGACAGATCTTCAAGTTGTCGACCTCTGATGAAAATCGTGATCGGCCGGCTTTACATTTGAAAGATCTTCAAGAATTGGCAGTGATTCCCCTTGACGACGAAACAGCTTCGATATCGAAAGAAATGGCGTCTCTTGCTGCTCACGTCAATGATGTCCTTGCCCGCAGCGTTGACAAGGACATCATGGTTTATGTTCACGGTGCCAATTCCAGCATATATCGTGCAGCAGCACAGGCAGCCCAGTACCGTCATTTCACAGGCCGTAATTCAATGGTCATTTCTTTCCTGTGGCCTTCAGCCGAAAATTTGCTCGCTTATGGTACTGATGTCCGTCATGCTAAAAAATCTGCTCCTGCCTTTGTGCGCCTCATCACTCTGCTGAACGAACACACTGCTGCGGAAAGTATAAATATCCTTGCCTACAGCGCAGGCACCCAGATCGTAAGCCCTGGGTTGGCCATCCTGGGACAGGAGAGAAAAGGAGAGAAGCGCCGGCAATTGCGCTTGGGAGAGGTTTACTTTGCCGGGGCCGACGTTGCTGTAGACACTTTTGTGGCGCATCTTCAAACCTATTTTGACATCCCCCGCAGCGTTACGCTCACCATTAATCTGAAGGACACCGTGCTGGCCATGGCAGAATGGCATCACGGCGTGTCCAGGGCCGGACGACCCAAAGCCGAGGATCTTACTCCTGAGGCCGCTCACTGGGCCCGAAACGCCAGTGTCGAGTCCAGGTTCGACGTCATTGGTGTAGACGAAAAATCCGTTGTCGGTCTGTCATCTGGAGCACATGACTTCTGGTATGCACATCCGTGGATCAGCAGTGACGTTCTGGTCCAATTTTTATTCCACGCTGACCCACTGAAACGCGGACTGGTGGAAAATTACAACGAGCATGGTCTGCGCTACTGGACGTTTCCTCCGGATTATCCAGACCGTATTATCGGAATAATCCTGGAGGCAAAAAAAGAGGAAGCAAAATCGCGGTAGTCGTTTGCAGTTCGGTTACTGTTCCTGCGCCAGTTATGAAGACAGCGTTTCAAAGGAAAAAAGTGTCTGGTCGATTACTTTCCCAAAGTCCCTTGCTTTCTTTCCGGAGTCTATCTATGGGGAAGGACCAGGGACATCCTTTTCAGCCGTACGTACCTATCCCGAGGGTTATTTATGAACTTCTTGACATATCATTATGTGGTATTACTTTTTAAAACGTTAGGCTTAAAATACCTATAGCAGCCTGACCTCCTCTAGCCCCTGGTAACCGCATCCGGGGGCTTTTTTAATGTCATATTAAAGACAAGTCCGAAAGCTCACCTACAAAATTATGAATATGATTTAGTTTTTGAACAAAATTCTTGACATGTCGCATAACGTCGATATATGAAGAATCTTTGTGTAAGTTGGGTTGCCCTTGTATGGGAGTGCTTGGGCAACCCGTTTTTTTTGACCGATAGCTCCCCCTTTCCAAACAAAAAGACCCCTATTTATAACGGAGAATCCTGTCCCTTAATACGAGATTTCACATCATTTTGCTTGAATAAGGTTGTTCAACGGGCATACCCATAATTTCATGTGTTATCCATTAAGGGGACTTCTTTTGTATATGCTTCCCATAAGCCGCTCAATTTTTCCCCGTAGTTTATCTATGAGCAGGGGCCAGGGATAACCTTTTCAGCCGTACGATTCTATCCCGAGGGTTTTTATTTTAAAACCCTATTGACATACTACATTGTGGTTTTATCTTGTCGGTTGGTAATGATGAAGAAAAATAATTTTAGAACCTATCTCAAGAATAAGATTAGAGTTCAGGGAGAAAGTTGATTGCGAAATCCCGCCGTCGGGGGCGTTAAACGGTTAAAAAGCGGCGCATACACGTAGTATGTCAGCATTTTTAACCGTTTAACAACGCAGCCATGGGAACTTAGATTGTTTTTGAGATCGGTTCTAGTTAAAAAACAAAAGATAAATTATAGCCTGTTTTAGGTGTAAGAAAATGATTAAAAATTACCCAAACGAAATCAGATTTTCTTTTATGATACACAAGTCTGGAATTGCTAAAAAGGATAACATACCAGCATTCATCTTAACGCGGATGAAAAGGGTTCATTGTAGAATAAAAGCCAAAACGAAACATCATTTTTCTTCTAAAGGATAACAAAGGCGGACGAACTCGTGTTCATCCAAAAATTGAAGATTTTGGTTTAGGGAAAGGCCACAGCGTTTTGTCAACCGACCTGAAAAGACTACGGGATCTTAGAGATGCGTAACGCGAGATTGCAAAAAAGCGAGAACAACGTACTTAGCCGATGGAACAGCCCTAGTTCCCTATCGGGGAGGATGCCGTTTATGGGTGGACATTAACCATATGGTTCATAGACTGGAGAAGGTTTTCCACTTGGACCGAGGTATCGAATAAACCAATAAATGGCCTGAAGATCCTCATTGTTCATTGCATTAAGAATGGGGTGCGGCATCGGGGGTCTGCTCTTTAATGTCTTTGCCATTTCTATCCATTCTTCTTCTTTATAAGTGTCGATTAAAAGCCGAAGATTTGATCCATAGGAGGTCCCCAGCGGTCCGCGCCATCCGATGGTATCACCAATCAACCATTTGTTCTCCGGAATATTCCCTTCTGATTTTAAATATCCGGCGGTATGACAATCGTTGCACCCCAATTGTTTTACCAGAAAGCGCCCTTTATCTACCGATTTCATTTTAAAGTAAAACTCGGATTTGCTTTTCAACGGTTTAGTTTTATCAGGTTTTGCACAATTCCAAAAAAAGAGCCCGGATAAGATAAAACATAAAAGAAAAATATAGGTGAGGGTGAATTTCATTGGCATGATTTCCTTTAAGCAAATGTGATTGTTATTATAACCTAACAATATTCATATTGGGCTTTGCGAATATCAATCGGCCAAAACAACAGGAGTTACCTTAGCATTAAACCTTTTGTATATGTATCAAATCGTGGTGATATTTTCAAACTCAAGTGGCAGGCAGCCATAATATCATTCCAATCAAAAGATGCAAGTCTTTAGATTTATCGCGACTGCGATTTGACAATTGCGTGGTATTTACAATAAAATTCCGTCCTCAAATGTGCTGATCCCATTTTAAAATCTGCTAAAGATTTTTTATAATGACGTATTCAGATAATATTAAAGTGCAATTTGGACCTGTTAAAATCACAAAATTATATTTGACTGCGGCACAGAATTTAGATTAATATTCTTTCAGGAGTTTATTAAATGAAAAATCTTTAGATAAAGGCGCCTTGGATTAACGCCGAGGTTTGATGTCAAATTTCAAAATATTCCCTAACGCTGGTTTCCGGCATGTTTTTAAGGATGTTGAACATGAAACACTATCGCAGTGTTTTTACCCACCGTCACATCGCTTTGATTATCCTTTTGTTTTTTGTCACACCTTCCTTATTTTTACCGATTTCATCATGGGCCGCCAACGAAACTGAAGCCGGCGATGAACTTATTTCCCTGACTGTAAAGGATGAACCCTTAGGGGACGTGTTGTACAAAGTCTCTATGGCTACCGGTTACGATATTAGCCTGGATAATAAATGGCAAAATTACCGGGTTACCGCCTCTTTAGAAGAAGTCTCTTTGCATAAGGGGCTGAAACGAATTCTTAGAAATCTAAACAGTGCAATTATTTATGTTTCTAGCAAGAAAATTAAGATTATTATCTATGATAAAACCACTACTGAAGACGCATCTTTGTCCCCTTCAACTGACAAATCGTTTGAAAGGACTCCGGATTCTCAACGTCGGCCTGGCCGTCCTTCGAAACACCGGCCTCCCACTTCACAGGCTATTGTAGATAAGGATAGTTCCGAAATCGATGAAGACACTTCCGATAACCCTGTCGTTTCCGGCCAGGAATCAGAAACCAGCACCCCCGATAGTGAAGGAGAAGAAAAAACAGAACCTGAAAGCCTTAAAGCAGAGCCTGATGAAGGGACAAATAAAGACTTTGGGAACAAATCTTCCGAGGAAAGACCTGAGAATAACAATCAAACCGAATCAAGAAACGAGTAAGGGAAAATGTGGATAAAGAGATGCTTTAATTTTTTTTGTTTATTCACCTTCACGATAGGCCTTTTCTACATCATCGGATGTTCCAAGCCCTATGGCTTGAAAGACGTAAGTGTTTCGGGTAGCGGCAAGATTGTGGTTTTTGAAAATGTTCAATTTAGTGACCTGTTACAGGCCACGCACGAAGCTCTCGACCGGGCTGAATTCGAAGTCATCGAGGAGATTGAACAACCCAAATTCAATGTGTTCGTCATTATCGCACGGAGCGCAAAAGTCGATACTTTAAAAGTGCGAATTAAGCGTCTTTCGGAGACTTCACATGAATTGGCATTATTTGTTTCTACTGAAAGCGGTTCTTCAGAAGAACAATCGTTCAATCGTGATCTTCTTCAGGAGATTGAAAAGCGATTAACCAATGATTTGAAAAAATAGATCCCCACGGGTTTTTGCCTATGGTCCTCTGCCAATTATTGATCGTCTTCAGGTCCATTTGAAACAGCTCCCTGCACCGCTTGAGCGTATGGAAATTCTGTAATGGAATGACGACGGATTAACCGTGAATTTTTTTCAACAACCAGGCCATATTTTCACCAAGAACCTCCATGGTACGAAGCCCTTCCTCGTCTTTTTCCACATCGCCCTTGTCCAGGCCAAACCCCATGTTCCAATAGGTTGAGCCGGGTACAATCATCTGACCGATAAAGAAGGAATGGTTTATGGCATTGAATGCATGAATGCTTCCACCTCGGCGAACCGCAACCACGGCTGCACCAACTTTGCGCCTAAACATTCCACCATTGGCGATGCTCGCCATTCCGGACCTGTCAATTAAAGCCTTAAGCTCTGTCGAAATGTTGGCGAAATATGTGGGAGAAGCCAGGATTATGCCGTCGGCTTCGATCATTTTTTCAACACATGAATTTAATACATCATTGGTCACCGAGCATCGCTGATCTTTATTGTCAAAGCATTTGTTACAGGCGATACACCCACGTATCTTCTTTCCGGAAAGCTGCACCAGTTCGGTTTCTATCCCTTCTTTTTCAAGTTCTTGAAAAACACGATTAACAAGAATGGCGGTATTACCATTTTTTCTCGCACTTCCATTAAAGGCGACGACTTTCATTTATCCTACCCTCCTTGATGATGACTCAATTTATTACTACCAGAATCTTGCAAGATCCAGATAGCAGTGACTCTAATTTCGCACCCGATTATCACATAAAACTTTTAAAGTAGCATGCCGAAACAATTTTTTTTAATAAAAATTATGGCTTTTTTATAGCATTGTCACTATTTGAAACGCTCAGTTTAGGTTAGAATAATATGTTTAATATTGTCAAACCTTAATCCGGATGAGCCGATAATCATCAAGCGGACTTGCCCACCTGTGCAGTGTGGCGGAAATCCCAGTTTAACGAAAAACCAAACCCCATTTTTCCATGCCGACGATATCAACAGGTTCTCATTATTCTTGTTTGCTTGAAAATAGCGCATTGGTGCTTAAATTGTGAAGATGAATAAATCGGCAATCAAACATAAGAGGTTACAAGGAATATCATTACTTCTTTCACTCATTTGTGTTTTATTGTTTACAAACGATGTTGTCGCGGATTCAAATCTGCGGTGTCAAGGCCGCCTTGTATCTATAGGAGACACCAAAGCAGAGGTGTTGGACAAGTGTGATCATCCGGACAAACGTGCTCAATGGGAAGAGGATCATAACAGCACTATTTCGCAAATATATGATTACAAAACCGAGCGATATATCGCCCCCAAACGAATCGAACAACCGATCCAGATGGAGCGCTGGACTTATAATATGGGCGCCAATAAGTTTATACGATATCTGTACTTCCAAAATGGCGAACTGATAAAAATTGAAACCGGCGAGAGGGGCGGAGATTGATTTTGGCAATTATAACATAAAAAACATCAAACAAAGGGAATCATAAAAAATGATCACAACACTCGTTCAAATTAAACTTTCGGAAACTTTGTCTCTGGATAAAGCTCAAGATATATTTGCAGGCACCGCACCAAAATACATTGACATTCAGGGACTTGTTCGCAAGTATTACCTCCTTTCAGAGGATGGAGAGACCGCAGGAGGAGTATATCTGTGGGAATCGCGAAAAGCCGCAGAAACGCTCTTCACAGATGAATGGAAAAAATTTATTCTTCAAAAGTATGGATCGGAACCGTCTGTAACATATTTCAATAGCCCGGTTATAGTAGATAATTTGCTTGGCGAAATCATCAAGGACGTTAAAAAGTAGTTGAAACCATTGCTGCTTTTAATATCACCCTGGAGACTGTCTGGATAACTCACCCTTATCCATGTGAACAATAGCCCGTTTACGGATGGTCCTTTTTTTCCTCCTAAACTTGCCCAAATCCGCCAGAATCCGTCAAAATATTGTCAAAATATGACCGAACAATTTTGGTTCGTGATTCATATTTTATCTATAACAATTTGAATTATATACTATTACTCGTTTTTTTAATTAAAATCTTAGATCTTGTATGATTTTTGCATGTGATAAACAAAACCAAAAGGAGGATCATATGGAAAGAGACAACGTAAGGGAATACCGGTTTGATATCGATATTGGTTACATCACAAAGAGCCCTTGCAGAGAATGCCCCATCAAAAGCAGTCTCCCCGAGTGTTCGAATCGTTGTGAGATGTTAACTCAATTACAGGAACTTTTGATTGGCAGCATATCGTGTTCACAAAGTTTTTCGAACCGTGAAGAATATTCCATATAACGCAATGGTTCCAGCCTAAACAGGCTGATAACTAAGGCACCCACACATCATACTCCCAAATAACGCTGCCTTAATTCGGGTTCGGCGACAAATGCGGCCGTGTCTCCGGACCAAACAAAACGTCCCTTTTCCATAATGTAATGCTGATCGGCAATACGCATCAACGCTTCCAGATTTCTGTCAATGATGAATATCGCCTGTCCGGTTTCTTTAAGCTGCTCGATGCAGTTCCAGATTTCCGCACAAACCATCGGCGCCAGTCCCTCGGTCGCATCATCTAAAATAAGCAGTTTGGCATTGGTCATCAATGCCCGGCCGATGGCCAGCATCTGCTGCTCTCCGCCGGAAAGGGTTTTACCATAAGACTGTTTCCTTTCAGCCAGTTTGGGAAACATCTCAAACACCCTGTCAAGTGTCCAGGGATCTGCTGCACCTGAACGATTGGCGGCCGTGGCGATGAGGTTTTCACAAACCGTCAGTGTCGGAAATATCAGTCTACCTTCAGGAACCAAAGCAATTCCTGCTCTGGCTGCAATATAGCTGGGTTGATTGGTGAGTTCAAAACCCTCAAAACGGATGCTGCCCGATCTGGGCGGCGTCAAACCCAGGATCGAATGCACCAGTGTCGTCTTGCCCATACCATTGCGGCCCATGACGGTAATCACTTCCCCGGCGTCAACCGCTAAACTAACGCCGAACAGAACCTGGCTTCTTCCGTAAAAGGTCTGAATATCGGTTATTTGAAGCATCAGCCGTTTTCTCCCAGATATGCCTGCCGCACGGCAGGATCGATGTGAATGTTTTCCGGTGTATCCGTGGCAATGGCCCGGCCGTAAACCAACACCGTGATTCGATCCGCCAGAGTAAACACGGCGTCCATATCGTGCTCCACCATTAAAATGGTCAGCCGTCCTTTGAGAGTTTGAAGCAATTCTACCATTTTGCGTGAACTCGCCGGCCCCATGCCTGCCATGGGTTCGTCTAAGAGCAACAAGACAGGACGTGTGGCCAGCGCCATAGCCAACTCCAACTGCCGCTGTTCACCATGGGAGAGTCGGGCTGCTATAACATCCGCGCGATCGGCAAGGCCCACCTCTTTTA